>JAVFAT010000135.1:0-5522 GCA_034002385.1 Azospira sp.
CATCCCCGCCGCCGAGCGTTCCGGCGGTATCGCCCGTCTCGGCGGCTGGGCGTTGCGCCAGACCTGCGCCGCCCTGCAGCGCCTGCAACGCGCCGGCCACCCGGAGGTGCGCCTGTCGGTGAACGTGTCGCCCCTGCAAATCCTGCGCGGGCAGCCCTTCGCCGACGATGCGCAGGCGGCCATCGAGGCGCATGGCATCGTTCCCGGCCGGCTGGAACTCGAAATCTCGGAGAGCGTCTTCCTGCACGATGCCGAGCAGGCGGTGAAGACCCTGCGGGCGCTGGCCGATTGCGGCGTTTCGCTGGCGCTCGACGGTATCGGCCGCGATTACTTCTCGCCGGCCTACCTGCGCCGCCTGCCGTTCCGGGCGATGAAGATCGATCGCCGCTGCATCGGCGACGCCGAGCGCGACGCCTACAGCGATTCGATCATCCGCTCCTCGCTGCTGCTGGCGCAGGGGCTGGGGCTGGAAGCCATCGCCGAGGGCGTGGAAAGCGAGGCGCAACTCGCTTTCCTCTATCAGGCCGGCTATCGCCGCGCACAGGGAAAGCTGCTCGGACAGCCGATGCCGCTCGATGACCTGATGGCGCGCCTGCAGGACGGCGAGCACTGATTCCGGGCGGCTGCCGGGCGGCTATCGGGTGCCTTCGGGCGCCATTCCTGGCTGAAAGCGCGGGAAAATGTGGCGGATATGTATCCGCGCATCCGGTCTGCGCTACACAATCCGTTCACGATGAGCGTTTCAGCGCGTACCATGTGCGCCTTGAAGAACGAGCCGCGAGCGCCGCCCCGGAAATGGCGCACACCGTTGCAGCATGGCTGCGACGCAAAGCCGACGGCCCACAGGGAAACAGTGATGAACGATCATCGCCGCCGGATTCTGCGGGCGGGGGAAAGTGTCGATCTGCGCAGCACTCTGGTTGCGGCGCTCGACCCGAATTTCCAGGCGCTGTTCGCCAACATGACCGCCGGCATGGCGCTGCATGAACTGGTGCGCGGCGTCGGCGGCCGCGTTGTCGACTACCGCATCCTTGCCGTCAATCCGGCCTTTTCCACGCACGTCGGCCGCAGCGCCGACGAGGTCGTCGGCCGGCTCGGCAGCACTGCCTGGGGCGCCGTCGCCGCGCCCTTTCTCGAAACCTGTGCCGAGGTGGTCGCCAGTGGCCGGCCGGCGGAGTTCGAGCACTTCCTCGCGGCGGAGAGCCGCTGGCTGCACGTGCGCGCCTACGCCACCGGCGGCGACCGTTTCGCCGCCATCTTCGAGGACGTCAGCGCGCGCAAGCAGGCCGAGGAACAGACCCGGATCATGGCCAAGGTGTTTTCCAACAGCAACGAGGCCATCGTCATCACCGACGCGGAAAACAACATCATCACCGTAAACAGCGCCTTCACCCGCCTCACCGGCTATCCGGTCGAAGAGGTGGCCGGGAAGAATCCGCGCGTGCTCTCGGCCGGGCGGACGCCGCAGGCGGTCTATGAGCAGATGTGGCAGGACCTGCTCGGCAAAGGCAGCTGGCAGGGCGAACTGTGGGACAGGCGCCGCACGGGCGAGGTCTTTCCCAAGTGGCTGTCGATCTCGACCGTGCGCGATGACACGGGGGCCATCGTCAATTACATCGGCAGCTTCGTCGACATCTCCGAGCGCAAGGCTTCGGAGGCGCGGGTGCGCCATCTCGCGCACCACGATGCGCTGACCAACCTGCCCAATCGCTTCAGCCTGCACGAGCGGCTGGAGCAGGCGCTGGGCTTTGCGCAGCGCAACGGGAAGATGCTGGCGCTGATGCTGATCGACCTCGACAACTTCAAGGTCGTAAACGACACCCTCGGCCACCAGACCGGCGACAAGCTGCTGGTGGAGGTGGCCGGGCGGCTGACGCGGGCGGTGGGCGAGGGCGGCATCGTTGCCCGCCTGGGCGGTGACGAGTTCGTCATCGTCTTGCCCGACACCGATGCGCCGGCCGCCGTCGCACTGGTCGCCGAACGGATACTGGGCACGGTCGCCCGCCCCTGCAACATCGACGGCCACAAGCTGCGCACCACGCCGAGCATCGGCATCTGTCTCTACCCGGATGACGGTGACGAGGTGGCCGACCTGATGAAGAAGGCCGACGTCGCCATGTATCACGCCAAGGCGCAGGGACGGGCCAACTACCAGTTCTTCACGGCCGAGCTGCAACAGGCGACGCTGCGCCGGATCGCCATCGAGAACGAGCTGCGCGCCGCCGTCGAGCGCCGGCAGTTCGAACTGCACTACCAGCCGCAGCTCGACCTGCGCAGCGGCCGTATTTCCGGTGTCGAGGCGCTGGTGCGCTGGAATCATCCGGAACGCGGGCTGATCGGGCCGGCCGAATTCATCCCCACCGCCGAGGAAACCGGGCTGATCATCCCGCTCGGCAACTGGGTGCTGCGCGAAGCCTGTTGCCAGCTCGCCGCCTGGCAGGCGCGCGGCATCACCGGCTTGCGCATGTCGGTCAATCTTTCCACGCACCAGTTCGTCGATCCGCTGCTGCCGCAGCGCATCGGGGAGATCGTGGCGGAGAGCGGCATCGCGCCGGGCGACCTCGATCTCGAAGTGACCGAATCGATGTCGATGCAGTCGCCGGAGGATACGGTGGCGGTGATGGAGGCGCTGACCGCGCGCGGCATGACCTTGTCGATCGACGATTTCGGCACCGGCTATTCCTCGCTCGCCTACCTCAAGCTCTTCCCGATCCACACGCTGAAGATCGACCGCTCCTTCGTCATGAACATCACCACCGATCTGGACGATGCGCAGATTTGCGACGTGACCGTGCTGCTGGCGCACAAGCTGGGGCTGGAGACGGTCGCCGAGGGGGTCGAGACCGAGGCGCAGTTGCAATACCTGCAAAGCATCGGCTGCGAAAAGGTGCAGGGTTATCTGGTCAGCCGCCCGCTGCCGGCGGCGAAGGCCGAGGAATTCATTCGCGCCCATCAGCCGGTGATGTCCTGGGGCACCACCGAGTTGTGGCCGGCCTGAGCGGCACGGCTTGAAGGCCCTTCCGGTCTTTTCCTGCCCTAGCCCTGCTCCAGACTCTCCCAGCTCTTCCTGCGACCTTCCTGCGGCTTTCGCCCTGATCAGCGAGGGCGCCGCTGCCGCGCCGTTTCCAGATGGCGGCACAGGCGCTCGGCGCCGTCGAAGAGGCGCGGGGTGTGCCGCATGATGAGTTCTCCGGGGACGACGAAGAGGTTGTTGCGCTTCACCGCCTCGACACCCGGCCAGCGCTTCCATTCGTCGAGCCATTCCGGGCGCGCGTCGTCCCGGCCGCTGGCGACGATGGCTTCCGGGTTGGCGGCGATCACCGCTTCCACGCTCACCGTCGGCGCCATCTGGTCGAGATGGCCGAAGACGTTCTCGCCGCCGCACAGGCGGATCACGTCGGTGATGATCTGCTCCCGGCCGACGGTCATCACCGGCCGCTGCCAGAACTGGTAGAAGGTGCGTACCGTCGGTTTGCCCGCGTATTCCGCGCGAAGCGCGGCGAGCCGTGCGCGCAGCCGATCCGCCTCGGCATTCGCCGTCGCTCCGGTGCCGGCGAGGGCGCCCAGGCGCTCGATCTCGCCGGCCACGTCCTCGATATGGTTCGGCTGTGACAGGTAGATCGTGTAGCCAAGCGCCTTCAGCTTGCCGAGGTGCGCCGTCGCGTTGCCGCTTTCCCAGCCGAGGATCAGGTCGGGCTTGAGCGCCGCGACCGCTTCGAGATCGACGCGCGAATAGCTGCCGATGCGCACGATCCGCGTTGCCGCCGCCGGGTAATCGCTGTGTTCCACGGTGCCGACGATGCGCTCTCCGGCTCCGGCGGCGAACAGCGTCTCGGTCATGTGCGGTGCCAGGCTGACGATGCGCTCGGCCGGCCGCGCCAGCGTCACCGTGTTGCCGGCATCGTCGCGCACGCTGATCTGGGCGTGGGCAGGAAAGGCGAGACTCAGCAGAAGCCCCGCCGCGGAGGCGAAAAGGCGTAGTGAGCGCGAGAGCGCAGGGAAGGGCAGGGTGCGTGGCACGGGGACGTTTCGGGAAATGCCGGTATCGCCCGGCGCAAGGGCCGGGCGACGATCCGGGCAGCGGCGGTCAGCCGCGGACGTGGCCGTCGCCGAGGACGATCCACTTCTGGCTGGTCAGTCCTTCCAGGCCGACCGGGCCGCGCGCGTGGATCTTGTCGGTCGAGATGCCGATCTCCGCGCCCAGCCCGTACTCGAAGCCGTCGGCGAAGCGCGTCGAGGCGTTGATCATCACCGACGACGAATCGACTTCGCGCAGGAAGCGCATCGCCGCCGGATGGCTTTCGCTGACGATGGCCTCGGTGTGGTGCGAGGAATATTCGTTGATGTGCGCGATGGCTTCGTCCAGCCCGGCAACGACCTTCACCGAGATGACCGGTGCCAGGTATTCGCTGCGGTAATCCTCTTCCGTCGCCGCCTTCGCTTCCCTGACCAGCGCCTGCGTCTCCGCGCAGCCGCGGATTTCGACGCCCTTCGCCGTCAGCATCGCGGCGATCGGCGGCAGCAGCCCGGCGGCGCGCGAGCGCGCGACGAGCAGCGACTCGGCGGTGTTGCAGGTGCCGTAGCGCTGCGTCTTGGCGTTCTCGACGATCTTCAGCGCCTTCGCCGCGTCGGCGGCATCGTCGAGGTAGACGTGGCAGTTGCCGTCGAGGTGCTGGATCATCGGCACCCGCGATTCGGCGAGCAGTCGCGAGATCAGGCCCTTGCCGCCGCGCGGCACGATCACGTCGACGAATTCGCGCATCGTGATCAGCTCGCCGACCGCGGCGCGGTCGGTGGTGTCGATCACCTGCACGACGGTATCCGGCAGGCCGGCGGCAGCCAGGCCCTCGCGCACGCAGGCGGCGATGGCGCGGTTGCTGCGGATCGCCTCCGAGCCGCCGCGCAGGATCGCCGCGTTGCCCGACTTCAGGCACAGCGCGGCGGCATCCGCCGTCACGTTCGGCCGCGCCTCGTAGATGATGCCGATGACGCCGAGCGGCACGCGCATCTTGCCGACCTGGATGCCGGACGGACGGAACTTGACGTCGGCGATCTCGCCAACCGGGTCCGGCAGCGCGGCAACCTGCTCGACGCCTTCGGCCATCGACGCGATGCCCTTCTCGGAGAGTGTCAGGCGGTCGAGCATGGCCGGCTCCAGCCCGGCGGCGCGGGCGGCGTCCAGATCCTCGCGGTTGGCGGCGAGCAGCGCCGCCGCGTCGCGGCGGATGGCGGTGGCGATGGCGGCGAGGGCGCGGTTCTTCTGCTGGGTGTCGGCGCGGGCGGCGGCGCGCGAAGCTTCGCGCGCCTGGCGGCCGACGGTCTGCATGTACTCCCGGATATCCATGATCTTGCGTGTCCGTCGAAGGGAAGGGCGATTATCCCGGATTGTCGGTCGCGGCGCGAGACGGGGTCGGGCGTGAGCGGCGTCAGGGGCCGAGGAGGAAGGTGACGGCTTGAGGGCGGCCATGACGCCGTCCGGAGGGCCGGGTAACATCGGCCTGTCCGCATCTTCCGGAAAATGG
>JAVFAT010000136.1:0-5477 GCA_034002385.1 Azospira sp.
TGTTCCACTACGTGATGAAGGGGCCGAACGAAGTCTCGAAAGAGATGGAGGCGGAAGTCGAAAAAGAGACAGAAGCGGAGGACGCAAAATGATCCGTGATCCGAAAGACCTGCAGCGTTACGATGCCGGCGAACGGGCCAACCACTGGGTCGTGGGCATCTCGTTCATCCTGCTCGCGCTCTCCGGGCTGGCCTTCTTCCACCCGGCCTTCTTCCCGCTGACGCAACTCTTCGGCGGGCCGACCTGGGCGCGCATCCTGCACCCCTACGTCGGTGTCTTCATGGCCTTCTTCTTCGTCCTCATGTTCCTGCGTTTCCACAAGCTGAACCGGATGACTGACGCCGACCGCGAGTGGTTGTCGCGGGCGAAGGAAATGATCGACGGCGACGACCACAACATGCCCGAGTCCGGCAAGTACAACGGCGGGCAGAAGGCGATGTTCTGGGGCATGACGGTGTGCATGGTGCTGATGGTCGTTTCCGGCCTCTTCATGTGGCGCGCGCAGTTCAACGTGCCCATCGAGCTGGCCCGTCTCGGTTCCGTGGTGCACGCCGCCGCCGGCGCGGTGATGATCGCGCTGATCATGGTGCACGTGTATGCGGCGATCTGGACACGGGGCACCATCCGCGCCATGTGGTACGGCACGGTCACCCGCGCCTGGGCCAAGCAGCATCATCGCGGCTGGTACCGGCAGGTGACCGGCAAATGAGCAGGCTGCGCTACACCTGAGGCCTGATTCTCGGACTCTCCGACGAACGCCGGGTCGCGCGATCGCGCGACCCGGCGCCTCTTGCATCCGATCTTGCGTGCGGCGAAACTCGACACTGCATTCCGCCGCCGGATTTTCCGGCTCCCGCTTTACGCTTTCCCGACTTTCCGGCTTCTGCCCCTGACACGAACGATGGACATCAAACCGATCGGTTTTTCCCCTCCCGCTGAAGAGGTGCCGCCCATCCTGCTGCCGGTGGCGGCCAGCATCTTCGCCGAGCGCGTCGACCGCTTCGCCACGCTGGCCGAAGGCCACAAGCTGGCCGACTGGCTGAATTTTCTCGGTCGCTTGACGCGTGCCCAGCACGACGCGCTGCAATCGCTGCCCGAACTTCCCCCGCTTCCCGCCGCTGTGCTTGAACAGGCGCGGCGGCACCACATGCCGCCGCTCAACGCCACCGCCGCCGAGCGCCCGCCGGTCTGGCGCGAGGTGCTGCGTCAGCTGATCGCCACGCTGCTGCCGCACACGCCGGAAGCCGGCCTGGCAGCGCTGACGACGCTGGCCGAAGCCGACGACATCCGCCTCGAAAGCCTCGCCGACGGCCTGCTGCACGGCGAACCCGACCCGCGTGCCGCCGGCGAGTTGCCGCTCGTTGCTGCCGCGCTCCAGGTTGTCTTCACCGCGCGCGCCGCCCGCCTCGATGCCGCGCATCTGGAAAAACTCGATACCCCCGGCCTCTGCCCCTGCTGCGGCAGCCCGCCGGTGGCCAGCCTGGTCCGCCTGGCGCCGACGGTGAACAACCTGCGTTACCTGCACTGCGCGTTGTGCAACACCGAATGGAACGTGCCGCGCGCCACCTGCACCGCCTGCGCCAGCGACCGGGGGCTGGCGCTGCACCGCATCGAAGGCGCTGGCGAGGCCGTCTGTGCCGAAACCTGCGACGACTGTAAGGGCTATCTGAAGATCCTCCGGCAGGAGAAGGATCCGCGCGTCGACCCGGTTGCCGACGACCTGGCGACGCTCGCCCTCGACCTGCTCGTCGACGAAGCCGGCTATGGACGCAGCGGCCCCAACCTGTTGCTGGTGAATGTCGCCGGATAAATCCTCCTCCCTTCACTTTCTGCCCGGTCCGGGTGAAAGCCATGACACAGACGAAACTCGCGCAGCTTCCTTCCGTCGATCGCCTGCTGGCACTGCCGGCAACCACCGCGGCCATTGCCTGCCACGGCCGCCAGCCGCTCACCGACTGCATTCGCGCCGAACTCGCCGCCGCCCGTGAACTGGTGCGCGCCGGGCATCCGGCGCCGGATGCCGAAACGCTTGCCGCCGCCGCCGTGGCGCGCGCCGCGCGGCTGGCGCAGCCCAGGCTGCGGCCGGTGTTCAACTTGACCGGCACCGTGCTGCACACCAACCTCGGCCGCGCGCTGCTGGCGCCGGAAGCGATCGCGGCGATGGCCGCTGCCGCCGCCGCGCCCTGCGCGCTCGAATACGACCTCGATGGCGGCGCGCGCGGTGACCGCGACCTGCTGGTCGAGCCGCTGCTCGCCGAGATCCTCGCCGCGGCGATGGGTGAGCGGGCCGGGGAATTCGCCGCCACCGTCGTGAACAACAACGCCGCCGCCGTGCTGCTGGCGCTTGATACGCTCGCCAAGGGCAAGGAGGCCGTCGTTTCGCGCGGCGAACTGGTCGAGATCGGCGGCGCTTTCCGCGTGCCGGACATCATGCGCCGCGCCGGTGCGAAGCTGGTCGAAATCGGCACCACCAACCGCACGCACGCGAAGGATTACGCCGAGGCCGTCACCGCGAAGACGGCCTTGCTGCTGAAGGTGCACACCTCGAACTATGCCGTCGTCGGTTTCACGAAATCGGTCGACGAGGCCGAGGTGGCAGCGGTGGCACGCGCGCAGGGGATTCCGTTCATGGTCGATCTGGGCAGCGGCACGCTTGCCGACTTCGTCCGCTGGAATCTGCCGAAGGAACCGACGCCGCAGGATTCCCTCGCTGCCGGCGCCGATCTCGTCACCTTCTCCGGCGACAAGCTGCTCGGCGGGCCGCAGGCCGGCATCATCGTCGGCCGCCGGGAGCTGATTGCCCGGATCAAGAAGAACCCGCTCAAGCGTGCGCTGCGCGTCGGCAAGGTGACGCTCGCCGCGCTGGAGGCGACGCTCGCCCTCTACCGCGACCCGGATCGTCTGGCGCAGCGCCTGCCGACGCTCCGGCTGCTCACGCGCAGCGAGCACGACATCGCGGCGCAGGCCGGGCGCCTGTGTCCGGCGCTCGCCGACTTCGCCGGCGCCGAGGCGGAGGTGTCGATCGAACCGGCGATGAGCCAGATCGGCAGCGGTGCGCTGCCCGTCGAGCGCCTGGCCTCGGCGGCGCTGGTCGTGCGCTACCCCGGCAAGCGGCCGGGCAGGCGGCTGGCGGCGCTGGAAACGCGCCTGCGCGGCCTGCCGCAGCCCGTCGTCGGCCGCATCGCCGACGATGCGCTGCGACTCGACCTGCGCTGCCTCGACCCCGCCGACGAAGCGCGCTTCGTCGCCCAGCTGGCGCCTTCGTTCGGGGTGGATGAGACTCCCCCGGACGCTCACCCGGAAAGCCGCCTGGAGGGCTGCCTGGAAAGCGGCATCCCCGCCGGTTCGACCTCTCGTCCGGGCAAAGCGGAGGGCGACCACTGAAATTCGTCACCGAAACCCGCAACTGAAAATCGGCCACTGAAAACCCGGCGCGGCGCCTTCGAACGGCACCGCGTCAGTACCCGGAAGCGGCCTCGCGCGGCGGTCTGCGTACCGCCCGCCGCTTCCTCCGATCCGGCGACGGATCATCGTATTCCCGCGCTGACTCCGTGCGCGGGTGCTCAACCCTGAGGAGGCAAAGCAATGAAACTGAATCGTCGACAATTCATCACCTCGGCCGGTGCTCTCGGTGCCGCCGCCGTTGCCGGCAGTGCTTCCGCTGCCGCGCCGGCCGTCCCGCTGCCGCCGCTGGTCACCGGCATCACCGGTCCGCTGCTGCCCAAGAGCGGCGGCAAGCAGGGCAAGCGCGTGGTCATCTGCGGTGGTGGCTGGGGGGGCGTCAGCGCCGCCAAGCATCTGAAGAAGAACGACCCCTCGCTCGACGTGGTGCTGCTCGAACGCAACCCGGTGTTCTTCTCGTGCCCGATGAGCAACAAGTGGCTGATCGATGTCGTCGACAGCAATTTCCTCACCTTCAGCTATCTCGATGTCGCCGCGAAGTACGGCTACCGGTACGTGCAGACCGAGGTCGTCGGCTTCGAGCGCGACAGGAAACGCGTCATCACCGCCCAGGGCTGGGTCGATTACGACTACCTGATCGTCGCCGCCGGCATCCGCTACAACTACGAAACCTGGTTTGGCGACGACCGCGACGCCGCCGAATACACGCGCGCCAAATATCCGGCGGCCTACATTCCGAACGCCGAACACTACGCGCTCAAGCAAGGCATCATGAACTTCAAGGGGGGCGATCTGGTGATGACGCTGCCGCCCCCGCCGCACCGCTGCCCGCCCTCGCCCTACGAGCGCGCCTGCCTGATCGCCTGGAAGCTGAAGACCGAGAAGATCAAGGGCCGCATCATCATCCTCGACCCGAAGGACAGCCCGCGGCCGATCACCGACGGTTTCCAGGAAGCCTTCGCCAACCTCTACAAGGATCAGATCACCTACGTGCCGAAGGCCGGCATCAAGGAGGTCGATCCGTACAACCGGCAGATCAAGACCGCCGCCGGCGATTTCCGCTTCGACCACGCCATCCTGATGGCGCCGCACCAGGCCGGCGACATGGCCTGGAAGGCCGGCACCATCGGCCGGAACGCCGAGGGCAAGCCGACCGGTTGGTCGGGGGTCGATCCGCTCTTCCTCAACCTCAAGGACGATCCGGACGTGTACGTGATCGGCGACGCCGTCGGCCTCGTCTCGCCGCAGTTCCACTTCTACCCGAAGGCCGGCCACGTTGCCAACGCGCACGCCGTCATCGTCGCCCGCTACATCGCCGACCGCGTCGCCGGCAAGACGCCGAAGGCCGCGCTGCCGGACAACCTCTGCTTCATGATGGTCAACGCCTCGCCGCAGGAAGACATCGCCGTCCGCTTCAAGTACCACATCGACGACAAGGGCGTGATCATCCAGGACCAGCTCGATGACAACTTCCGCCGTCCCGAACTGGTGACGGAGGACTTCCAGTGGGCCGCCCGCATGTACGAGGACATGTTCGGCTGAGTGCCTGGCGGCAGGCAAAAACCTGCCGCCTGATGTATCGGAGTGACAACGTACTAACGCAACAACGCAACAACGCAACAACGCAACAACGCAACAACGCAACAACGCAGAGAACGCAGAGAACGCAGAGAGCGCAGAGAGCGCAGAGAGCGCAGAGGCATGGAGGCTCAGAGGAGGTCGAAAATGGAATACCCGTCGGGCAAAGATTTTTGTCCTGGTTTTCTCTGCGAATCTCTGCGTTCTCTGCGCTCTCTGCGCTCTCTGCGTCAATGCGGCTGCGTCGATGCGGCGGCACTTTATTCTTCCTCATTGCCCCTGCGTCGATGCGGCAGGCGCTTTCACCTACCTGTGCGCTGATCGCCGATGATGCAAGAACTTTCTCCCTCAACTGACTCCCGCACCGGAGAACCCCCATGATCGTCGGTACCGCCGGCCACATCGACCACGGCAAGACGACGCTGGTGCAGGCGCTCACCGGCGTTGCCGGCGACCGCCGGCCGGAAGAGAATGCGCGCGGCATCACCGTCGATCTC
>JAVFAT010000137.1:0-5417 GCA_034002385.1 Azospira sp.
CTCGGCGCGGACCCATTCATGGCTTTCGGTGTACTTCAGGTTGGCGGGTACGTTGGACATGGTTTTCTCCGGAGGATGGTCAATCGTGATGCGTCATTCTGAAAACGGGTTGAGGAGGGCGATGCCACAGCCCTCGAAATCGCGGGTGTTGCGGGTGACCAGGGTCAGGTTGTGCGCCTGTGCGGTGGCGGCGATGAACATGTCGGCCTGGTTGCGGATGATCCCCTGCCGCTGAAAACTGCCGCGCAGGGTGCCTGCACGCAGGGCGATGTCGGGCGTGATCGGGTAGCACGTTTCTCCGGCGAAGAAGGCGTTCATGAAGCCTTCGATGCGTGCCGATGGATTGGCGGCCAATCCGTAACGGATTTCTTCGATGGTCACGACGCTGATCGCGTGGATGGTGATCCGGGAAGCCCAGGCGAGAACGCCTGCATTCGGGCGAACCCGCGCGATTTCGCTGACGACGTTGGTATCGAGAAGGAAACTCACGGCGCAGCGGGTTCCGAACGATCGTCCAGCAATCCTTCTTCTTCCATCATTTGCACGAAGGCATTCGGGCGGTCTTTTCTCGGGGGAATGTCGAGTCCGTCGCGTCCCTCTTCCTGCAGAATGCGGCGCAATTCCGCAAACTCGTCGGCAAGGCTGCGCCGTGGTTGTGCGGCATGTTCAGCTTTCCACGTGCGGTATTCCGCCAGTTCTTCGGCGGCAATGACGGCCGCGACGGGCCGGTTGCGGTTGTAGATGAGCTGCGGCTCGCGCGCCGCTTCGCGGATCACTTCCGAGAGGTGCTGTTTGGCTTGGCCGACGTTCCAGTTCATGGCGCACTCCTTTCGTGTCCAAATAACACGTCCATTATAGACGCGAATATTGGGCGATCAAGGCTGGATCAAGGGCTTGCCGTTGCGGACGAAGAGCGGCTTGACGACCTTCGCCTTCAGGCGCTTGTCGCGGATTTCGACGTCGACGCTATCGCCGATGGCGACGCCCATCGGCAGGCGGGCGAGCGCGATCGACTGCTGCAGCGTCGGCGAGAAGGTGCCGCTGGTGATCTCGCCGTCGCCGTGCGCGGTGATGACCTTCTGGTGGCCGCGCAGCACGCCCTTGTCCTGCAGTACGAGGCCGAGGAACTGCGCCTTCTGGCCGTTGGCGACGAGCGCCGCGCGGCCGACGAAGTCGCGTTCGGACTTGAGGTCGACCGTCCACGCCAGTCCGGCGTCGAGCGGCGACACGGTCTCGTCCATGTCGTTGCCGTAGAGGTTCATGCCGGCTTCCAGCCGTAGCGTGTCGCGTGCGCCGAGGCCGCACGGGGCGATGCCGGCATCGATGAGCGCGCGCCACAGTTCGGTTCCCTCGGCCGCGGGCAGCGCGATCTCGAAGCCTTCTTCGCCGGTGTAGCCGGTGGTGGCGATGAAATAGTCGCCAACCTGCACGCCGAAGAAGGGCGGGAGCGATTCGGTCGCTGCCTTCACCTGCGGCAGTACCTGCCAGACCTTTGCTTTCGCGTTCGGACCCTGCACTGCGATCATGGTCAGCGGCGCCTTGCCGCCACGGCGTTCGGTGATCGTCAGGTTCAGCCCCCAATCGTGCCGTCGCGCCGCCATCCAGGCGAGGTCGCCGGCCGCCGTGCCGGCGTTGACGACGAGCCGGAAACTGGCGTCATCGAAGTAGTAAACGATGAGATCGTCGATGATGCCGCCGGCCTCGTTCAGCATCGCCGAGTAGAGCGCCTTGCCGGGCGTCTTCAGCTTGTCGATGTCGTTGGCCAGCAGCCGGCGCAGGAAGGTTTTCGCATCCGGGCCGGCGATGTCGACCGCGCACATGTGCGAAACGTCGAACATGCCGCAGTCGCGGCGTACCGCGTGGTGCTCCTCGATCTGCGAGCCGTAGTTCACCGGCATCTCCCAGCCGCCGAAATCGACCATCCGGGCGCCGGCTGCGCGGTGCGCTTCATTGAGTACGGTTTTCTGTGTCATATCGGTATATCGGGCAAGCGTATCGTGTCGTTTCCGGGAAATCCGGCACAGGGGGCAGCCATTATAGGCTGCGTCCCTGCCACGTCACCCGGCGCGCGCCCCCGCAGGCAGTTGCGCTTTGCTTCGCCGCTTGCGCGGTCGGCTTGCGGCAGTTTGCCCGCTGGAGCGTTCCCAAGTCAGGCGTATACAAGAAAAAAGCCGGTCGGATGACCGGCTTTTTGTTGCTCGGAGAGCGTTTTGCTTACTTCTTTTCTTCGCCAGCAGCGGCCGGAGCGGCAGCATCGGCGGCCGGAGCGGCCGGAGCGGCGGCATCAGCAGCCGGAGCAGCGGCGTCGGCGGCCGGAGCAGCAGCATCAGCCGGAGCAGCAGCAGGCTCGGCGGCGGGAGCAGCGACCGGGGCCGGAGCCGGAGCCGGGGCTTCGACGGGCTTGGCTTCTTCCTTGCCACAGGCGCTGACGGCCAGGGCGATGAGGGCAGCAACGAGGAGAGAACGGTTCATTTTCGTATTTCCTTATCGATAAAGAAAAAACAGCTCTGCATTATAGGGAGTGGATCTGGCCGGTGCAGAATCCGGCCGAAAGCGAATGTTAGCACCAATTTTTGCGTTTATGACGGCGCTCCGGGAAGGGTAAACGGTTGCTGGAAGCGCTTGCGGGCAGCGGTTTCCGGCAGGGGGATTTCAGTCGCTGCCGCCCGCTTCGGCGGGCTGTTCGAACAGCGCAATCGATTCGACGTGCGAAGTGTTCGGGAACATGTTGACGATGCCTGCGCCGCGCATCCGGTAGCCGCTCTGCTGCACGAGAACCGCCGCGTCGCGGGCCAGCGTCGCCGGGTTGCAGGATACGTACACGATGCGCCGGGGCGGTCTGGCGGCGAGCGCCTTGACCAGTTCGATGGCGCCTTCGCGCGGCGGATCGATCAGCATCCTGTCGAAAGGGCCGAGCGCGGCGAGGCTTTCCGGAGTGGCCTCGAAGAGATTGGCGACGCCGAATTCGGTATTTGCCGACAGCCCGTTGGCGGCGGCGTTGTCCGCTGCGCGCCGGACCAGCGCGGCGCTGCCCTCGATGCCGACGACGCGGGCGCCGGAGCGGGCGATCGGCAGCGTGAAGTTGCCCAGGCCGCAGAACATGTCGGCAATGCGTTCGCCCGCTTGCGGATCGAGCAAGGCCATCGCGCGGCGCACCAGCACCTGGTTGATGGCCGGATTCACCTGCGTGAATTCGGTCGGCGAGAAAAAGAGTTCAAGCCCGAATTCCGGCAGCCGGTAGCTGAGCGGTTCTGCATTTTCCGCCGGGTGGAAGCGCACGACGGTTTCCGGCCCTTTCGACTGCAACCAGATCTGCACGCCGTGGCGGTCGCCGAAATCGCGCAGCAGGGTTTCGTCACCGGTGGAGAGCGGTTCCAGGATGCGGAAGATGAGCACCGTGCAGCGGTCGCCGACGGCGACCTCGATTTGCGGCATACGATCGCGGATCGACAGTGCGCCGGTCAACTCGCGCAGCGGCATGAGCAGGTCGGAGACGTGCCGTGGCAGATTGCGGCACTCGCGCATGTCGGCGATGTAGCTGCTCCTCTTCTCGTGGAAACCGACCAGCATTCCGCCCTTTTTGGGTACCAGACGCACGCTGACGCGGGCGCGGTGGCGATAGCCCCATTGCGGCCCCTGGATCGGCGAGTAGAAACGCTCCGGCCTGACGCGGCCGATGTGCCACAGGCTGCCTTCGAGTACCCGCTGCTTGGCGGCGATCTGCGCCGGATGGTCGGCGTGCTGCATGCTGCATCCGCCGCAGACACCGAAGTGCGGACAGGCCGGCGTCACCCGATCGCCGGAACTGCGGATCAGGCGCGTCACCTGCGCCAGTTCGTAGCTCGGCTTTTTCCGGTAGCTGGCGTATTCGACCTTTTCGAGCGGCAGCGCGCCCTCGACGAAGATGGTCTTGCCTTCGAGGCGGGTGATTCCGCGCGCTTCGTGATCCAGCGATTCGATGATTCCGACGGGCATCCTGGGCACCTGAAAAGCAGAAAGCCGATTTCGGAAGAAATCGGCTTTCTGGTGAAACTGGCGCGCCCGGCAGGATTCGAACCCACGACCCCCTGGTTCGTAGCCAGGTACTCTATCCAACTGAGCTACGGGCGCGTAAAGAAGCGAAATTATATTCACCGTCCCGGCGTTTGCCAAGCTTTTCTTTAGATTTTTTTTCTTCCCCGCTGTTGGGGTTCGCGCCTCGACCTGCACCCGAAATTGGAATCTGTCGCGTCGGAGCGAGGCGCGTCACCTCACTTGCCGGCAGAAAGCGCCAGCATCAGGTCGTTGATGCGCTTCACGAAACCGGCCGGGTCTTCCAGCGTGCCGCCCTCGGCAAGCATCGCCTGTTCCAGCAACAGGTTGGCCCAGTCGGAGAAACGCGTTTCCTCGTACTTCAGCCGCTGCACCGCGAGGTGGTTCGGGTTGATTTCGAGGATCGGCTTCGAACTCGGCATCTTTTGGCCGGCGGCCTTGAGGATGCGCGCCAGGTTGCCGCCAAGGTCGTGCTCGTCGGCGACGATGCACGACGGCGAATCGGTCAGGCGGTGCGTGACGCGCACGTCCTTGACCTTGTCGCCCAGCTCCGTCTTGATCTTTTCGATCAGTTCCTTGTACTCGTCGGCGGCCTTCTCGGCTTCCTTCTTCTCGGCTTCGTCTTCAAGCTTGCCGAGGTCGAGGCCGCCCTTGGCGACCGACTGCAGCTGCTTGCCGTCGAACTCGGTCAGGCTGCCGACCACCCACTCGTCCACACGCTCGGAGAGCAGCAGCACTTCGATGCCCTTCTTGCGGAAGATTTCGAGGTGCGGGCTGTTCTTGGCGGCGGTGAAGGTTTCGGCGGTGACGTAATAGATCTTGTCCTGGCCTTCCTTCATGCGACTGACGTAGTCGGCGAGCGAGACGGTTTCGTCCGGCGTGTCGTTCTTCGTCGAGGCGAAGCGCAGCAGCTTGGCAATACGCTCCTTGTTGGCGAAGTCCTCGCCGACGCCTTCCTTCAGCACGCGGCCGAATTCTTTCCAGAAGGTGGCAAACTTCTCGGCGTCATTCTCGGCCATGTCCTCGATCATGCCGAGCACCTTCTTCACGCAGCCGCCCTTGATCGTATCGATGTCCTTGCTCTGCTGCAGGATCTCGCGCGAGACGTTGAGCGGCAGGTCGTTGGAGTCGACGATGCCGCGCACGAAGCGCAGGTAGAGCGGCATCAGCTGCTCGGCATCGTCCATGATGAAGACGCGCTTCACGTACAGCTTGACACCGTGGCGAGCGGTACGCTCGAACATGTCGAACGGCGCGCGCGACGGAATGTAGAGGAGCTGCGTGTATTCCTGCTTGCCCTCGACGCGCGCATGCGTCCAGCACAGCGGGTCCTCGAAGTCGTGCGCGACGTGCTTGTAGAACTCCTTGTACTGCTCGTCGAGATC
>JAVFAT010000138.1:0-5416 GCA_034002385.1 Azospira sp.
GCCGAGGCCCGCGAAGCCTTCCGGCGCGCCCGCGCCACCGGCACCCTCAACGCCGATCTGGCGGCACTGGTGAACGAGAAGCTGCGCTGAGGGGGCCGGTAACGCTTCCGGCAACACCGTTGGAAACATCAGCGGGAACACCTCCGAGAATGCTTCGGAATGTTCCGGGCGATTGTGCCGCCGCTGCGCCAGCAGGTGCCGCCGACCGGCTGTGCCGGTGCGACTTACTTCACATACCCCCAGCCCTTCAGCCGCGAATAGGCGTACTGTGCGGCGCCGCCCTGTGCGTTTTTGCGCAGGAAGGCATCGTAGTGCTGCGCGGCGGCGCGGCGGTCGCCCAGTCCTTCGTGCGAGACGCCCTTGAGGAAGGTGGCGTCGGGGTCGCCCGGCAGCAGGCGATCGTAGGTTTCGAAGCGGCCGAGCGCGGCGCCCGGATCGCGCAGTTCGAGCGCGAGCACGCCGCCAATCTTGTGCGCCTGCGCTTCCTGCGGGTAGATGCGGCGTGCCCTGTCGGCGTAGTCGAGCGCCTGTTGCGGGCGGCCGCTGGCTTGCAGGCATTGCGCCATGCGCACGTTGGCGGCGTAGTCCTGCGGCGTGCGCTTCAGCGCCGTGGTGAATTGTTGCTCGGCCGCGCGATAGTCCTTCTTCGCCATCGCCGTTTCGCCGTGCTTGAGGTCGTCGATGGTCGGTTTCAGCCGGCGCAGGCTGGCGGTGCTGTCCATGAAGCGCGCGCGCTGCGGGTCGCGCCCGGCACTTTCCGCGTAGCGCGTTTCCGCCAGCCGGGCGGCGGTGTCGCGCCGCTCCCGGCTCATCGGGTGCGATGAGAACATGGTCTGCACGAGGCCCGGCGCCTCCTTTTCCTGGTCGACCAGCAACTGGTGCAGGCGCGTCATGCCGGTGGCCGGGTAGCCGGCGCGCACCATGTAGTCCTGGCCGAGCGCGTCGGCCTCGCGCTCGTCGTCGCGCGAGTAGCCCGAGAGCAGGGCGCTGGCGCCGATCTGGCTGCCGAGTGCGACGAGGCTGCCCCAGGCGGAATCGCGCGCGGCGATGCCGGCGCCCGCCGCCGCCACCTGTGCGATCAGTGAGCGGCCTTGCTGCCGCGCGGCATGGCGGGCGTTGACGTGGCCCAGCTCGTGGCCGAGCAGGGCGGCGAGTTCGGCCTCGTCGTCGAGTTCGACGAGGATGCCGCGCGTCACGCCCATGGCGCCGCCGGGGAAGGTGTAGGCATTGACGTAGTTGGCGTTGAGCACGCGGTAGGAGTAGGGCATTCCCGGCCGGTGCACGGCGTCGTCGAGGCGCTTGCCGAGTCCGGCGACGTAGCGGTTGAGCGCCTCGTCCTGCACCGCGCCGAGGTCGCGGGAGAACTGGTGCGGCGAGAACTGCGCATCGACCGCCTTCTCGTCGGCCTCGCTCATGCCGACGAGGATCGATTCGCCGGTCACCGGCGAGGTCGCGCAGCCGGACAGCGCGCCGGCGCCGAGCAGCCACAGCGCCTGCCGGCGCGTCAGGCGGTTGCGTTCGAGGTTCCGGGCGAGCAGTTCGAAGGAAATCATGGCGGTGTCTCCGGGCGACGGGTCGATGTCGGTTCTGCGGCCGATTTTAAGACGGAACGTCTTCATCGGCCCTGCCCGCTGTCGTGGCGACGGCGTGGCGGCGAAATCCGGCCGTTCATTCCGGCCGTTCATTCCGTTTCCGTAAGGTATTTCGGAATGAAACGTTTCGATAAACTTTCGCGGAAGGTGTTCATGTTTCCGCTAGGATTCGGCGCTGGCATGGAAAAAATAATTATCCAACGAGACGAGGATCGACCACCATGAACATCTCCACCCGCCTGTCGGTGCTTGCCGCAGGTCTTCTGATTCTTGCCGCGGTCATTGGCGCCCTCGGTCTGAACGGGATGCGCAACGCAGTCGCCGGGCTGGATACCGTCTATCTCGATCGCGTCGTGCCGTTGCGCGATCTGAAGGAAATTGCCGATGCCTACGCCGTCGACATCATCGATACCACCCACAAGGTGCGCCTCGGCAACATCTCTGCGGAAGACGGCCTCGCCGATGTCCAGCGCGCCGAAGCACTGATTGCCAAAAACTGGAAGGCCTTTCTGGAGACGGATCTGGTCGAGGACGAGCGCAAGCTGATTCCCGAGCTGGAAAAGCGCCTCAAGCTTGCCGACGAGGCCAAGGCCACGCTGAAGTCGCTGCTGCAGGCAGACGACATCGACAGGCTGGCGAGCTTCTCGGCCGACGCGCTCTATCCGGCGATCGATCCGGTTTCGGAAGCCTTCGGCGAGCTGATCGAAACGCAGCTCGTCGTCGCCAAGCGCGAATACGAAGAGGCGCGTGCCGATTACGACCGCCTGTTCGTCATGCTTGCCGTGCTCATCGTTGCCGGCATCCTGTTCGGCATCGGTACAAGCTACTGGTTGATCGCACACGTGATCCGCGCGCCGCTGGCCAAGGCCCGGCGCTTCGCCGGTGAAATCGCCGCCGGCAACCTCGGCGCCAGCATCGATGTTCGCCGCGACGACGAAATCGGCGCCGTGCTGCGCGAGTTGATGGAGATGCGCACCCGCCTGCGCGAGGTCATCGGCACCATCCGCGAGAACGCCGAGCACCTTGCCCGGTCGAGCGAGAGCCTGGCGAATTCGACGGCGCAAATGTCCTCGGCCAGCGAGCATCAATCGGAGTCGGCTTCGTCGATGGCCGCCTCGGTCGAAGAAATGACCGTCAGCATCTCGACCGTCGCCAGCAGCAGCGAAAGCGCCCGCGACGTCGCCGCCGGCGCTGGCGGCGACGCTGCCAACGGCGTCGAGGCAATCCGCCACGTCGCCGCCGACGTTCAGGGCATCGCCTCCACCGCCGAGGCTTCGGCGCAGGCGGTGCAGGCGCTTGGCGAGCACACCGAACGCATCGCTTCCATCGTCGGCGTCATCAAGGAAATCGCCGACCAGACGAACCTGCTGGCCTTGAATGCCGCCATCGAGGCGGCGCGCGCCGGCGAACAGGGGCGCGGCTTTGCGGTCGTCGCCGACGAGGTGCGAAAGCTTGCCGAGCGCACCACGCAGTCGACGCAGGAAATCGCCCCGATGATCACCGCCATCGTCGATGGCACGCGCGAAGTCACCGAGCGCATGGGGCAGCAGGCCGTGCAGGTGCAGGAAAGCGTTCGCCTCACCGACGAAGCCATCGGCACCATCGGCCGCATCAGCGACAGCTCGCAGCGGGTGCTCGGGGCCATCAACGACATCAGCGCGGCGATGGGCGAGCAGAGCACGGCCAGCGCCGACATCGCCCGTCGTGTCGAGGCCATCGCGCAGATGACCGAGGAAAACAGCGCCGGCGTGCGCCAGGTGCGTATCGAGGCCGACGAACTGCGTCAGGTCGCCACCGAGCTGCGCACCGCCGCCAGCCGCTTCCGCGGCTGACGGCCGCCCGTCATTTCCCTGCGGCGGCGCGGCGCTCGACGAAAAGTGCGCCGCGCACGCCGGGGCCGCCTTCCTTGCTGATCCGCTTCGCCTGCCGCTTGGCCGAAGAGGCGGCCGCCGCCACCTCGCGGTGCGATTCGAACTCGCCGACGCCGATGCGCACGGCGCCGATCGACAGCGTCGGCAAGGGCTGGAAGACCAGCTCTCCGCGCCGGTTCTCGGCCATGTAGCCGCTGCCCGCTCCGTCCGTTCCGCAGCCGTCGGCCATGCTCTCCACGGCATCGGCGAAACGCTCGATGATGTCGCGGCAACGCGTCTCCCAGTCGTCGCTCTGGAAGGCGACAAAAAAATCGTCGCCGCCGATGTGGCCGACGAAATCGCGGTTTTCCTCGACCCGCTCGCAAACGGTCTGGCCGAGACGCTGGATCACGTCGTCGCCGCGCCGGTAGCCGAAGGTGTCGTTCCAGGGTTTGAAGTTGTCGATGTCGAGATGGGCGACGACGAAGGGCCGGCCGGCGGCCAGCATCCGGTCGATGTGCTCGTTGATCGGCACGTTGCCCGGCAGCTGCGTCAGCGGATTGGCGTAGCGCGCCGCGCTGATCTGCATCTCGGTGATCATGCCCATCAGGTCGTGGCTGCTGCCGATGCCGAGGTAGCAGCCGCCTTCGCCGGTGATGATGAAGCCGTCGAACAGATAGTGGCGCGGTGCCACCGAAAGCATCATCGCCAGTTCGGGAATGGTTGCGTTCCGGTCGACGATCAGCGGCGACGGGTCCATGAACTGACGGCAGGATTTGCGCCCGAACAGCTCCTTGCGGAACGGTCGGGCGAAGCGGTCGGCCATGCTGTGCCGGTTGATGAGGCCGACCGGCCGCAGGCCGTCGACCACCGGCAGCACCTCAAGGGCGGCGTCGGCCTCGAAGCGGGCGAACACTTCCTCGTTGCTGGCCGCGCTCGATACCGGTTCGATGGCTTGCAGCAGCAGGTGCGCCGTCCGCGTCCGGCCGGCGTGCAAGGGCGCTGGCGCCAGCGTCACGCAGCTTCCGGCGAGCGCTGCCGCCACCGTCTCCGGTACGGACTGCGCCGGCTGATTTTCCGGTCGGGCGATGAACCAGCCCTGTCCGCAGGCCAGACCCATGTCGCGGACGCACTCGAAATCCTCAATGCGTTCGATGCCTTCGGCGATCAGCGTGGCGTTGCAGATTTCGCCGAGATCCTGCAGGGCGCGCACGAAGTGGTACTTGATGCGGTCATCGGCGATGCCGTTTACAAAATGCTTGTCCACCTTGACGAACTCGGGGCGGATGTCCGACCACATGCGCAGGTTGGCAAAGCCTTCGCCGAGATCGTCGATGGCGATCTGGAAGCCGCGCCCGCGATAGTGCAGCAGCGCCTCCTGGATGCCCGGCAGGTCGGTTATTTCCTCGTTCTCGGTGAGTTCGACGACGATGCGATTGGCTGGCAGGCCCAGCTCGCCGAGCAGCGTGCGCAGGTCGCCGTTCATCATGCGTGCATCGAGCAGGGCGCCCGGCGAGGCGTTGAGGAACAGGCGGCCGGGCAACTGCATCCGGGCAAAGGCGCGCAGCGCGGCTTCGCGGCAGGCATGTTCCAGATCGAGGCCGAGGCCGGCGGTGCGGGCGGCGGCAAACAGCGCATCGGGGCGATGCAGGCGCGATCCGGACGGGCCGCGTATCAGCGCTTCGTAGCCGAACAGGCTGCGCGCGCGAAAATCGACGATGGGCTGGAACACCGGCTGCAACAGTCCGCCGCGAAGAATCTGCCGCAGCTCGCCGAACATGTTGTCCGTACACGTCGTATCCATATTTTTCTCCTGCGTTCGGGTACGGCGACGAAGTCTAGGCGGGAGATGTTGCAGGCGTATGGCAGACGGGGCGTTTCCGACAAGGGGGCCGGCCTTCTTCGGCATCCGGTACGGCAAGGCGCGGAGCGGCGGCAGCCCGTAGGGTGTGTGCGCGGTTTATTTCCCGTGCA
>JAVFAT010000139.1:0-5391 GCA_034002385.1 Azospira sp.
CCCGCCAGGCGAGCGACGGCGAGGCGGCCGAGGATGCCGCCGACGAGCGGCAGGGAGAGCTTGAGGCGGTCGATGCGCGCTGCCGCCGTCGGGTCGAGCTGGCGCCACAGCGGCAGCGCGCAGCCGGCGGCGAGGGTGCCGGCGAGCAGTTGCGGCCAGTGGGCGGCAAGACCGTCGGCGAGCATGAACAGCGCCTGTGCCGCCGCCGACGGCTGATGCCCCATGCCGGCCGTGAAGGCCCGCAGCTGCGGGGCGACGTGCGTCATCAGGAAAACGGCGGCGACGAGAACGACACCGCCGACGAACAGCGGGTAGGCTGCGGCGCGGCGCGCGTCGGCGGCGAGTTCGTCCTGCCAGCGGAGCGTTTCGGCCAGGCGGGCGAGAACTTCGGGCAGGCGTCCGGCGCTTTCGCCGCTGCGCACGAGCCCGACGAAGAGCGGATCGAAGGCTTCCGGGTGGGCGGCGAGCGCGTCGGAAAGACTCTGCCCGCCGCTGATGGCGGCGGCGATGCCGGCGAGCAGTTCGTGCAGGCGCGGCGGGACGCCGCCGTCGCGCAGCGCGGAAAGACCGTCGAGGATGGGCAGGCCGGCGTGCAGCACCTGTTCGAGCTGGTCGCAGAAGAGGATCAGTTCGCGCCGGGGCAGTCGGCGCGTGCGGACTGGCAGGGGCAGCCGGCGGGCCGGAGCGGCGGCGACGAGATCGAGCTGCATCCCGCGCAGCAGGCGTTCAAGTTCGGCGGCGCTGGCGGCGGCAAGCCGACCCCGGCGAAGACGGCCGTCGGCGGCGATGGCTCGGTAGCGGAAGAGCGTGCTCACGGCGTGCTTTCCGCGTCGAGGTCGACGACGCGCATCAGTTCGCCGAGCGAGGTCGTGCCGTCCAGCACGCGCCGCCGGCCGTCGTCGGCCAGCGAGCGGCTGCCACGCCCGCGCGCGCAGGTTTCGAGTTCGCGGCGGCCGACGCGGCGGGCGATCAGCGCGTCGATGGCGGCATCGACAACGAGGATTTCCATGATCGCCAGCCGTCCCCGGTAGCCGCGAAAAGCGCACTGCGCGCAGCCGGCGGCGGCGAAGACGAGCGGCGTCGCGTCGGCGTCGAGGGCGAGCCGCCGGCGGGCCTCGGCGTCGAGCACGGCCGGCGCCTTGCAATGCGGGCAGAGGCGGCGCAGCAGGCGCTGGGCGACGATGCCGACGAGGCTGCCGGCGAGCAGTTCTGGCGGCAGGCCGATGTCGACGAGGCGCGGCACGGCGCCGGCGGCGGAGGCGGCGTGCAGGGTGGCGAAGACGAGGTGTCCGGTCATCGCCGCGCGCAGCGCCATGGCGGCGGTTTCGGCGTCGCGGATTTCGCCGACCAGGATCACGTCCGGGTCCTGCCGCAGCATCGAGCGGATGCCGTCGGCGAAGCCGAGCCGCGCCGTTTCGCCGACCGAAGTCTGGCGCACCTGCGTCATCGGGTATTCGACCGGGTCTTCCAGCGTCATCACGTTCAGCGTTTCGCCGCGCAGGTGGTCGAGCAGCGAGTAGAGCGTCGTCGTCTTGCCGCTGCCGGTCGGGCCGGTGACCAGGATCAGCCCTTCGGGGCGGGCGATCATGCGGCAGAGCGCGGTCATCTGCCGGTCGGCCAGACCCAGCCCGGCGAGCGGCACGATGCCCTTCTGCCGGTCGAGGATGCGCAGCACGATGCTTTCGCCGTGGATCGTCGGATGCACCGAGGCGCGGCAGTCGATCGGCCGGCCGCCGACGGTGAGGCTGAAGCGGCCGTCCTGCGCGGCGCGGCTCTCGGCGATGTCCATGCCGGCGACGACCTTGAGGCGCACGGCCATCGCCGGCCAGCACGAGGCGTGCAGGGCGCGGATCTGGACGAGCAGGCCGTCGATGCGGTAACGGATGCGCAGGAAGCCGGCCTCCGGCTCGAAGTGAAGGTCGGAGGCGTCGCGCTTCACGGCGTCGACGAGGAGGGCGTCAATCAGGCGCACCACCGGCTGTTCATGGGCGGCGTGGGGGCTGCCCGGCGGCTCGCTCCCGCCGCTTTCCATCTCGTGCAGGATGCCGTCGATGGACAGTTCGTGGCCGTAGTGCCGGTCGATGGCGCGCTCGATCCCGGAGGCGGTGGCCAGCCGCAGATCGAGCGCGAGCTTGCCGGGCAGCGCGGCGCGCAGGCGGTCGATGGCGACCAGGTCGTCGACGTCGGCCATGGCTACGACGAGGCGCTGGCCGTCCTGGTTGAAGCCGAGGGGCAGCAGGCGGTGGCGCATCGCCAACGCCTTCGGCACCAGCCGCAGCGCGGCCGGGTCGGCGATGGCTTCGTCCGGCGAGCCGCCGGCCTGGCCCCGGCTTTCGGCACGCGCCTCGCGCAGCGCCGTTTCGGAGACGAAGCCGAGCGCGACCAGCAGGCGTTCGGCCGGCTGCCCCGTGCGCGCCGATTCGATGCGGGCGATGCGCCACTGGTCCTCACTGATGATGCCGCGTCCGATCAGGATGTGTTCGAGCGTGGGCGGGGCGGCAGCGTTCATCGCGTCGGCTGCGCCTGCGGCCGCAGCGGGGGCGGCATCCGTGGCGGTGGTGGCGTTCATTGTGCTGGCAGCGGGAGCGCCGGCGTCAGTGCCGCGATGCGCGCTTCGGCTGTTTCCCTGGCGAAGCCGCCGCCGCGCCGGGCGAGGGCAGCGAGCGCCGCGCGGTAGGCGGCGCCGGCTTCGGTCGGGCGGTGCAGGCGGTCGAGGCTGACGGCGAGGTTGAACAGGTAGTCGGGATTGCCCCGGTCGGCCGCCAGCGCCCGCCGGTAGCTGAGGCGGGCTTCGGCCCAGCGGGCGCTGGCGGCATGGAGGTTGCCGAGTGCGAAGTGGGCGACGGCGCCGCCGGGGTGCGCCGCCAGCAGTTCCTTCAGGCGGCTTTCGCTGCCGCCGGGGTCGCTGCCGCCGACGAGGTTGAGCAGCCCGGCCTCGGCGTCGACCTTGCGCGGGTCGGCGGCCAGCGCCTGCCGGTAACGCTGTTCGGCGAGCGCGAAGTCGCCGCTTCGTTCGGCGATGACGGCCAGCCCGAGCAGCGCGTCGGCGCTTGCCGGGTCGTCCTGACTGGCGCGGGCGTAGGCGTCTGCAGCGGCCTCGACCTTGCCTGCGCGCAGCAGCGCGTGCGCCTGTGCCAGCAAGGGCGGCACCGCCGGCCGCTCGCGGACGATGCGCAAGGGAATGTCGGCTGCGTTGTTGTCGCTGGCGTGCGCCGGTGCGGCGGCGATCAGGATGGGTAGCGCGCACCGCAGGAGGTGTCTGCCGCGAAGAAGCCAGGACGCGAAGGCAAGGCAGGGGAATCCGGGGGCTTGCCGATTTTTCCTGCGTTTTTGCCTCCCCGCTGCGGGCCTTGGCGCCCCCGGCTTCATCGCCATCGTCATCGCTCGCCTCCCGCCGCCGGCGCCGGCGCTTCCGCGAAGAAGCCCGTATCGGGCAGCAGTGAATGCAGCATGGCGTAGTCGCTGCCGAGGTCGGCGTCGCGGATGATCGTCGGCCGCAGGAAGATGACCAGCTCGCTCTTCTCGCGCGCGTCGTCGCGCTGCGTGAAGGCCTTGCCGAGGAAGGGCAGGCGGGCGAGGCCGGGGACGCTGTCGTCGCGGTCGTGCAGCACGTCTTCCATCAGGCCGCCCATGACGGCGATGCTGCCGTCCTGGATGCGCAGCATCGATTCCATCTCGCGCGTGCGGATCACCGGCACCTCGCTGACGATGTTTTCGCTGAAGGCGCTGGCGAGGCCGCCGCGCAGCGCCGGGTTCGGATCGCGGACGGTGCCGACGATGCGCGAGACGCTTGGCCGGACGTTGAGGAGAACGGTGTCCGATTCGCCGATCTGCGGCGTGACGCTCATGACGAAACCGACCGGAATCTGGTTGAGCGTCGTCGTGTAGGTGGTGACGGTGGTCGTCTGGTTCTGCGCGGTGTCGGCCTTGATCGTGAAGTAGACGCTGTTGTCTACGACCTTCAGTACCGCCGTCTGGTTGTTCAGCACCGAGAGCTTGGGGCTGGAGAGCACGCGCGTGGTGCCGAAGTTTTCGAGCAGCCGGATCATCGCGGCGAAGCTGCCGTTGGCGTAGCTCAGCGAGAACAGCCCGTCGGCGGCGGCGAGCGGGCCGCTGACTGACAGGCCGAAGCCGCCGCCGGAAGCGATGCGGCTCCAGTCGACGCCCTGGCGGAAGCGATGGGAAAGATTCACTTCGACCAGCGTCGCCTCGATCATCACCTGCCGCTTGGCGGCCTCCTGGATGCGGTCGATGAATTCGCGGATGCGCGTGTGCTGGCGCCCGGTGGCGCGGACGGCGAGGATGCCGGTTTCCGGGTGGGCGATGACCGAGGCTGCTTCGCGGAAGCTGCTGCGGCGGACGATGCTGGTGCCGGTGTTTTGCAGCACGGCCGGGTTCGGGCTGCCGGCAAGGTTGGTCGCGCCGGCGGCGCGGCGTTCGCCCGTGCGGGCGGTGGCCGTGGCGCTGCTGGCCGGCGGAGCGCCGGTGCCGGTGGTGCTTTGCGTTGCCGCTTCCTCGACCACGGTTTCGCTCGACCCTTCGGGCAGGATCTTGTCGGTTTCGCGCAGGATGTCCTTGATGTTCTGCACCAGCGTTTCCCAGAAACGGTGCTGCGCCCGGTTCTCGATGCGCGTCGTCGAATTGTTGCCGGCGGCGGCCCCTCCCGCCGCGCCGGCCGGAGCAATGCCGCCGACGAGCTGTGTGGCGACGGCGAGCGAGGCCGTGGTTTCGCGCGAGAGGTGCGGGTAGTCGACCGGGTAGTTGCGCAGGAAGGGCGTATCCGGCTGGACGACGAGATTGGCGCCGTCGAGTTCGAAGCGCATGTCGGCCTGGCGGGCGATGCGTTCGAGCAGCTGCGGCAGGGTCTGGCCGACGGCGTTGAGGGTGATGCTCGCCTCGATGCCGGGGTGGATGTCCACGTTCAGCCGCGCGTCGCGGGCAAGCGCGAAGAGCAGGTCGTGTACGCGCACGCCATTGACTTCCACGCTGTAGGTTTCGGTGTGCGGCCCGCCCTGCGGCGGTGGCGGCAGTTGCGCCCGTGTGACCGGCGCCGGCGGCGTGCCGGTGGTGCGCGGCGCGCTGCCGGCGGAGAGGTGCCCTTCCCCCGGCGGACGGATTGCCCCGCCACTGCAAGCGGCGATGGAAAGAATGGCGAACAGGGTGACGAGGAAGAGCGCGCTGCGTGATCCATGTCCCATTTTCCGCTCCTCGCGCCCGACGCAGAGTAAATGCCAAATGTATTTTAATAACACATTGGAATTTAATGCAAGGACGGGAGGCGCGCCATGCGCGCGATCAGCGAGGCGTCGTCAAGATGCTTTCAAGGCGCCGCCGCAAGCGGGGCCGGCGCGGGCCGGGCAGTGGGCGGAAGGTGGAGCGGAAGGGGGGCGG
>JAVFAT010000140.1:0-5357 GCA_034002385.1 Azospira sp.
TCGAATCGGCCGGCGCCCGTCGCGGCGCGCAGATGGGCGTGCTGCGCTGCGACCATCCGGACATCGAGGATTTCATCCACGCCAAGGACCACGGCGACCTGACCAACTTCAACATCTCGATCGGCGTTACCGACGCCTTCATGCAGGCCGTCGAGGCCGACGCCGACGTCGAGCTGACGCACCGCGCCGAACCGAACGTCGACATGAAGTCCACCGGCGCCTACCAGCGCGAGGACGGCCTGTGGGTCTACCGCAAGGTGCGCGCCCGCGACCTGTGGGACCAGGTGATGAAGTCCACCTACGATCATGCCGAACCGGGAATCCTCTTCCTCGACCGCATGAACAAGGACAACAACCTCAACTACTGCGAGCTGATCGAGGCCACCAACCCCTGCGCCGAACAGCCGCTGCCGCCGTACGGCTGCTGCTGCCTGGGTTCGATCAATCTGACCCTGTTCGTCAAGCACCCGTTCACCGACCTCGCCGAGTTCGACTTCGATGCCTTCGGCGAAGTCATCAAGGTGTCGACGCGGATGCTCGACAACGTCCTCGACGTCACCGCCTGGCCGCTTGAACGGCAGAAGGAAGAAGCCGCCAACAAGCGCCGCGTCGGCCTCGGCTTCACCGGGCTGGGCGATGCGCTGACCATGCTCCGCCTGCGCTACGACCGCCCGGAAGCGCGCGCGATGGCCGCCCGCATCTCGGAATACATGCGCGACATCGCCTACCTGGCCTCGGTCGATCTGGCCAGGGAGCGCGGCCCCTTCCCGCTGTTCAACGCCGAGCTGTATCTTTCCGGCGGCAACTTTGCCTCGCGCCTGCCGGCCGACGTCAAGAACGACATCCGCAAGCACGGCCTGCGCAATTCGCACCTGCTCTCCATCGCGCCCACCGGAACGATCTCGCTGGCCTTCGCCGACAACGCGTCGAACGGCATCGAGCCGCCGTTCTCGTGGACCTACAACCGCAAGAAGCGCATGCCCGACGGCACCCTGAAGGAGTACTCGGTCGAAGACTACGCCTGGCGGCTCTTCAAGCACCTCGGCGGCGACACCGAGAAGCTGCCCGACTATTTCGTCACCGCGCTGGAAATCTCCGCCCAGGCGCACGAGGAAATGGTCGCCGCCGTTGCTCCGTATATCGACACTTCGATCTCGAAGACGGTGAACGTGCCGGCCGACTATCCGTACGAGGACTTCCAGGACCTCTACATGGCGGCCTGGAAATCCGGCCTCAAGGGGCTGGCCACCTACCGCCCGAACAGCGTGCTCGGCGCGGTGCTGACCACCGAGCCGGCAAAGGGCGAGCAGGACGCCAAGGCACCACAGGACTTCGTCACCGGCGACGCAAACCGCCGTCTGTCGATCAAGAACCTGCCGGCGCCGGTGCTCTCGTCGCTGCGCTGGCCCGGCCGGCCGAACCTGCCGGAAGGCAATCTGGCCTGGACTTACATGATCGACCACCCGCATGGGAAGTTCGCGCTGTTCGTCGGTCACGTCGAGCAGGACGGTGCCAACTGGCCCTTCGAAGTCTGGGTGAACGGCCCGGCGCAACCGCGTGGCCTCGGCGCACTGGCCAAGACGCTGTCGATGGACATGCGTGCCAACGACCGCGCCTGGCTCGAACTGAAGCTCGAATCGCTGGCGAGGACACCGGATGGCGAAGGCTTCCCGATGTCCTTCCCGCCGCACGGGGAGAAGAAGCAGATGCCCGGCGTCGTCGCCGCCATGGCCCAGCTGATCCACTACCGCGTCGAGCAGATCGGCGGCTTCAAGCAGGAAGGCCCGACGCCGGTGCTCGATGCGCTGTTCAGCCTGAAGGAACCGAAGACCGGCACCGACGGCACCCTGTCCTGGACCTGCGACGTCTTCAACCCGGCCACCGGCGAAGACTTCGTGCTCGGCCTCAAGGAAATCATGCTGCCGGACGGCGTCACCCGCCCGTACTCGGTGTGGCTGTCGGGCAACTACCCGCGTGCGCTCGACGGCCTGACCAAGCTGCTTTCGCTCGACATGCGCGTGCTCGATCCGGCCTGGATCGGCATGAAGCTGAGAAAGCTGCTCGATTATCCGGAACCGCTCGGCGATTTCATCGCCTTCGTGCCGGGTACGCGCAAGCAGGCCAACTATCCGTCGACGGTGGCTTATCTCGCACAACTCATCATCCACCGCTACGCCATGCTCGGCATCCTCGACGAGAACGGCTACCCGGTGCAGCAGATGGGCATCCTGCAGGCACCGGACGCGCCGTCGAACAGCGTCCGGCCGACGCAGGGCAAGCTTTGCGGCGAATGCGGGAATACCACCGTCATCCGCAAGGACGGCTGCGATTTCTGCACCGCCTGCGGCGCTGTCGGCACCTGCGGTTAACCCTCGTAGCTGTCGGGTTATACTGACGGGGTACCCACGGGGTGCCCCATTTTTTTGCCCGGAAAAACAAGGCGAAACGGCTGGATACGGGCGCGGTACCCCCTTCAGAGAGGAAAAACGCGATGAGCAGTATTGCTCATGTTGTCTGGGCGAAGCTGACCGGGTTGATGCCCGGCGAACTCGACCGCTCGGAGCTTGTCTGGCTGCTTTCGCCGCACGCACATTTCTCGCTGCTCGCGCGGCGGCGGGCAACGATGATCGTGAACCGGGTGCGCCTGTTCGCCTTCCTCTTCGCCGTGCTGACACCGCTGTGGACGATCATCGACTACTTCGTCTTTCCGTATCAGCTCTGGCTTTCGCTCGCCGCGCTGCGCGTCTCGGCCAGCGTCGCCTTCGCCCTCGTCGTCATCGGTTACAAGCCGTCGGGCAGCCTCCCCGACGCGTATCGCGCCATTGCGCTTCTTTTCGCCATACCGACGGTCTTCTACGTTGCCTCGCACCAGTTGCTGTCAGGGCACGCGCTGGCCGGAATGTCGGCGGCCATCGCCACCGGCTATGCCTTCCTGCCCTTCGTGCTGCTCGCCGGCCTGGCCATCTTCCCGCTGACCTTCATCGAGAACGTCCTCATCGCCAGTCCGATCCTCTTCGCCCAGGCGCTTTCCGGCTACATGCGCTGGACAACGCTGGACTGGCCGTCGTTCGCCGGCGCCTTCTGGCTGCTGACGCTGATCACCGGCGTTTCCAACCTCGCCGGCATGAGCCAGCTCGCCTTCATGATCGCCCTCGTCCGCCAGGCCATCCGCGACCCGCTGACCGGGAGCTTCTCGCGGCGCAGCGGCGAGGAAACGCTGGAGATGCAGTTCACGCTCTCCCGCCGCAGCAATACGCCGCTGGCCGTGGCCTTTTTCGACCTCGATCATTTCAAGCGCGTGAACGATGATTTCGGGCACGAGGCCGGCGATCAGGTGCTGACCGAAACGGCCAACCGGATCAGCAACAACCTGCGGCGCGGCGACATGCTGGTGCGCTGGGGGGGCGAGGAGTTCGTCGTCGTGCTGCCGAATACCGACCTCGATCAGGCGCGCGACGTGCTCGCCCGGCTCCGGCAGCGCGGCTTCGGCACGCGGCCGGACGGTTCGCCGATAACGGCCAGCATCGGTATCGCCGAGCGTCGGGAAGAAGAGGCCGAAGACTGGCACCAGCTGGTGAAGATCGCCGACCAGCGCATGTATCTGGCCAAGACCAGCGGTCGTAACCGCATCATCCACGCCGACGGCACCACCCCGGATTCCGTTACAGAAATCGCTGCGGAAAGCGTCTGAGCGAACCGAAGCCGGCGGTCAGCCCTGCCGCGACCCGCCGGTGAGCGCGCCGGAGAGTATTTTCTCCGCCCGGAAAAGCGCGGTAATGGTCTTTGCATCGGTGATGCGACCATCTTCCACTGCCGCCAGAACCTCAGGCAAGGTCATCGTCAGCACGTCGAGGAATTCGTTGTCGTCGAGCGAAGGCTCGGCAACCTTGCGCAGGCCACACGCGAGGAAGATCTCGATGCGTTCGTTCGAGTAGCCGATGCACGGATGCATGACGCCCAGGTGGCGCCATTCGGCGGCCTCATGGCCGGTTTCTTCAAGTAGTTCGCGGCGCGCGGTGGTGAAGATGTCTTCGCCCGGATCGATCTTTCCGGCGGGGAGTTCAAGGAAGTTCCGGCCAAGCGGGTAGCGGAACTGGTTCTCGAACAGCAGGCTTCCATCGTCGAGCACGCCGACGATGACGACGGCACCGGGATGCACGATGTATTCGCGGACGCTCTCGCCGCCGTTCGGCAGGCGCACGCGGTCGCGGCGGACATCGAGCAGGAGGCCGTCGAAGACCTGTTCGCTGTCTATCCTTTCCTCATGCAGATGCGGCATCACGGCTCTCCAGACAATGAGGCCCGCATTTGCGGGCCTCGGGAATGCTGCGGCGGACGAAAATCCGTGCTCAGGCGAGCGATCGCAGCAGCGTATAGGCGCACAGCGACATCAGTGCCTGCGGGAAGATGCCGAGCGCGGCGACGGCCAGCCCGTTGGTCGACAGGAGCACCTTGGTGAAGGTCGGCGCCTCGATCGGCGCCGGGTCGGCCGGCTGATCGAAGTACATCAGCTTGACCACGCGCAGGTAGTAGAAGGCACCGATCAGCGAGAAGATCACGGCGGCGACGGCCAGCCAGATGGAGCCTGCGGCGACGACGGCCTGGAGCACCGAAAGCTTGGCGAAGAAGCCGACGAAGAATGGGATGCCGGCCATCGAGAACATGAGCATCATCATGATGCCGGCGAACCACGGGCTGCGCTTGTTGAGGCCCTTGAAGTCGTCGAGTTCCTCTGCTTCGAAGCCGGAGCGCGCCATGAGCAGGATCATGCCGAAGGTGGCAGTACTGGTCAGCACGTAGGTGACGACGTAGAACATCGACGAGCTGTAGGCGTTCAGCGCGTAGCGCGGATCGCCGTCGACAACGCCGGTCACCAGACCGAGCAGCATGAAGCCCATGTGCGAGATGGTCGAATAGGCGAGCATCCGCTTGATGTTGGTCTGGGCGATTGCCGCCAGGTTGCCGATGGCCATCGACAGCACGGCAAGAAGGAGCAGCATCTGCTGCCAGTCGATGGCCAGCGGGAACAGGCCGCCGACCAGCATCCGGATGATGATGGCGAAGGCGGCGAGCTTCGGCGCCGAACCGATGAGCAGCGTGACCGCCGTCGGCGCGCCGTGATAGACGTCGGGAACCCACATGTGGAAAGGCACGACACCAAGCTTGAAGGCAATGCCGGCGACGAGGAAGACGAGGCCGAGCGTCAGCACGGTCTTGTTCACGCCGCCCATTTGCAGGCGCTCGGCAACGGCGGTGATTTCCAGCACACCGGTGGCACCGTAGATCATCGAGATGCCGTAGAGCAGCAGGCCGGAAGTGAGCGCACCGAGAACGAAGTACTTCATCGCCGCCTCGGT
>JAVFAT010000141.1:0-5343 GCA_034002385.1 Azospira sp.
GCTCGGGCGCTTCGAACAGCCATTGCAGCTTCTGCCGGTTTTCCGCCGCAGCGTGCGGATGTCGGCAAGCAGCTGCGCCTTGTTCGGGCGCTGCTGGCTGACGTACTGGTCGAGCGCGGCGAGCATCTCGCCGTTGATGCTGCGGTGGTTGCGCTCCGCGCTTTCGCGCAGGCGCTGGTGCAGCGCTTCCGGAATGTTCTTGAGGGTGATGGAGGGCATGGCGCTACCCCTTGACTGGTTGCTTGGTGGAACCATAAGGCAACCGTTTTTCCGGGTCAAGGAAGGCGTGCGAAAGGGGACAAAAGGGGTACGAAAGCGTGCGTGTAAGGGGAGCGAGAGGCGCAGCTGCCTGCCCGTTCTGGCCTCCGGCGGTGGTCTCGTGCGGATTGAAGATTCCCTCTTCAATCCGCACGGGTATGCGGACCGGTGCCTCAGCTGCCGGCGGCGGCGGCCTCAATGGCCGGTTTGGGCTGCTTCGCCGCGGCACGGGCTTCGACCCAGTTCTTCCAGGCGATCATGCAGCCGAGCAGGATGAAGGCGCCGGGCGGCAGGATGGCGAGCAGCAGGCCGGGGTAGTCGGCGGGCAGGATCTGTAGCGGCGAGAGCGAGGGAAAGACCATGTCGATGCCGGAAAACAGCGTGCCGCCGCCGAAGAATTCGCGCATTCCGCCGAGCAGGGCCAGCGTCCACAACATGCCGACGCCCATGAAGATGCCGTCGAGCGTCGACTGCAGCGGCGGGTTCTTGGCGGCGAAGGCTTCGACGCGGGCAAGGACGATGCAGTTGGTGACGATCAGCGGGATGAAGATGCCAAGCACGAGGTAAAGCTCGTGCAGGAAGACGTTGAAGGCGAGGTCGACAGCGGTAACCAGCGCGGCGATGATGAGGATGAAGACCGGGATGCGGATCTCGTGCGGGATCAGGTTCCGCAGGCTGGCGACGGCGACGTTGGCGATGGCCATGACGAGGATCGTCGCCAGCGAGAGCATGATGCCGTTGACCGCGTTGGTCGTCACCGCCAGCAGCGGGCACAGGCCGAGGATCTGGATCAGGCTGGTGTTCTGCTTCCAGACGCCGTTTTCGGCGATGCTGCGGAGTTCGTCGCGGGCAATCATCGGCTGTCCTCGCTATTCTGCGTGCGTTCTTGCGTGCTTTCCTGCCGCGGTGCGTAGAGCCGTTCCTGGTTCTCGGCGACGAAGCGCGTCGCCTTGCGCACCGCCTTGACGATGGCGCGCGGCGTCACCGTCGCGCCGGCCATGAAGTCGAAGCGGCCGCCGTCCTTCTTCACCTTCCATTCCTTGTCGGTGACGGCGGCGTAGGAGAGGCCGTTGAACTGTGCGATCCACGGATTCGCCTTGTTCTTGTCCTTCTTCGGCTCGATGTAGTCGCCGAGTCCCGGCGTTTCCTTGTGCTGGGTGACGCGGACGCCACCGATGGCGCCGTCGAAACCGACGGAAACGAGCAGGCGGATGCGGCCCGAATAACCGTCGGGCGCGACCGCCTCGAAGACCAGTGCCACCGGCTGCGTGCCCATGCGCGCGCGGTAGAGCGTCGTCGGCCCGTCGGTACCGAGCAGCGGCTCGGCCGGCAGTTCGAGGGCGTCCTTGAGGAGATCGTTGTCGTAGGCGCTGCGCGGCAGCACCTCGTCGATCAGCTTCATCTTTTCCTGGATCGCCGAGGCTTCCAGCGCCGGCCTGGTCCACAGATAGGCACCGGCGAGCAGGCTGGTGAAGACGATGACGAAGACGAAGAGGATGATGGCGGTGCGTACCGCCATTCCCGTTGCCGTCGGTTCGTGTTTCTTCGTCATGATCTGCCCTTGCGGCCGAAGATCGCCGGCTGCGTGTGCATGTCGATCAGCGGCACGCAGAGGTTCAGCAGCAGCACGGCGAAGGCGACGCCGTCGGGATAGCCGCCGAAGACACGGATGGTGTAGGTGAGGAGGCCGGCGGCGAGGCCGAAGACCAGCTTGCCGCGCGGCGTCGTGCAGCCGGAAACCGGGTCAGTGACGATGAAGAAGGCGCCGAGCAGCGTGCCGCCGGAGAAGACGTGGAAGAGCGGGCTGGCGAACTGCATCGGGTCGTAGAGCCAGAGCGCGCCGGAAAGCAGCGAGACGCCGGCGAGGAAGGCGAGCGGCGCCTGCCAGGTGAAGATGCCGCGCTGCCACAGCCAGAGACCGCCGACGAGGTAGCCGGCGGTGACCCATTCCCAGCCGCGGCCGGCGAAGTAGCCGAAGACGTCCTGGTTGGCGAGCAGGGCGCCGACGCTGAACTGGCCGTCTTCCAGCTTGAGCGCGGTCTTCAGCGTGTCGAGCGGCGTGGCGCCGGTCAGCGCGTCAACGCGCGGGAAGGTGCCGAAGACGATGCCGATCTGCTCCATGAAGCCGATCTTGAGGCCGATCGCCGGCCACTGCGACATCAGCGCCGGGAAGGAAACGATGCAGACGGCGAAGGCGACCATCGCCGGGTTGAATGGATTCTGGCCGAGACCGCCGTAGAGGTGCTTGGCGACGACGATGGCGAACAGCGTGCCGGTGACGATCAGCCACCAGGGCGACAGTGGCGGGAAGGTGAGGGCGATCAGCCAGGCGGTGACGAGGGCGCTGCCGTCGGCGAGGAAAAGACTCATCGGCTTGCCTCGCAGCTTCAGCATCAGGGCTTCGGCGGCGAGCGCGACGACGCTGGCGATGGCCAGCTGGACGAGGATGACCGGGCCGAAGATCCAGACGTAGGCGCCGATGCCCGGCACCAGCGCGGCCAGTACCTGCAGCATGACGCGCTGCACGCTGGCGTTTTTGGTCAGGTAGGGCGGTGAGCTGAAGTCGGTCAAGGTTTCGCTTCCTCGGCGGCGGATTCGGCGGATTCGGTGGATTCGGCGGGCGCCACCGGCTCGATGCCGGCCTGCTGGCGCAAGGCGTCGATTTCGGCGATTTCCCGCTGCTGCGCCGCCGTCAGGTTGTCCGTGTTTTTCGGGGCGGCGGCTTCGCGCCGGGCGCGGGCCCGTTCGAGCGCGGCGGCGATGGCCGCTTTTTTTGCCGCTTCGGCGTCGGGCGCGGCATTTGCCGCCGTTTCGGCAGTGGCCGTTGCCGCGTCAGCGGGAGCGGCCGGCGTTGTCGCATCGGGCGCGGCGCTTTTTCCGGCGGCGGTTTCCGGCACTCCGGCGGCGGCTTCGCCGGTGGCTTCTGCGGCGGCCGCTGCCGCTGCTTCCGCTGCCTTCTTTGCTGCCTGCGCGGCAGCGGCCTTGGCCAGTTTCTCGGCCTTTTCGGCCTTTTCGCGTTCTTCGCGCGCGGTCTTCCACTCGAAGCGCGCCTTCGCCTGGTCGGCGGCGTTCTTTTCCTTCTCGCGCGCCCAGATCTCGCTCTTGGCGAAGCGGAAGTACTGCACCAGCGGGATGTGCGAGGGACAGACGAAGCTGCAGCAGCCGCATTCGATGCAGTCGAAGATGTGGTACTCCTGCGTCTTGCCGAAGGTTTTCGCCCGCGTGTGCCAGTAAAGCTCGAAGGGTTGCAGCTCGATCGGGCAGGCCTTGGCGCATTCGCCGCAGCGGATGCACGGCATTTCCGGCGCCGGCGGCGGGAAGAGCTTCGGCGATCCGACGATGATGCAGTTGCTGGTCTTGATCAATGGTGCGTCGAGGTCGGGCAGGGTGAAGCCCATCATCGGGCCGCCCATCAGGAAGCGGTCGGTGTCGGCGCGCGGTGCGCCGAGCGCGATGAAATCGCGGATCGGCATACCGACCGGGACTTCCCAGTTACCGGCCTCATCGACGTTGCCGGTAAGCGTGACGACGCGGCTGATCAGCGGTTCGCCATAGGCAACGGCGCGGTGCACGGCGTAGGCGGTGCCGACGTTGAAGCACTGCACGCCGTAGTGGAAGCCGAGCTTGCCGAAGGGAATCTCGATGCCGGTGAGCACGCGGATCAGCTGCTTCTCGCCGCCGGCCGGGTAGCGCGTCGGCACGGCGACCACGGTCAGCGTGTCCGCATCGCCGCTGTCGCTCTTTGCGGCGGCGGCTCGCATCGCGGCAATCGCTTCCGGCTTGTTGTCCTCGATGCCGACGATGACGCGCTGGGCGCCGACGGCGCGGCGCATGACGCGGGCGCCGGCAACGATGGCTTCGGCGCGCTCGCGCATCAGGCGGTCGTCGCAGGTGATCCACGGTTCGCATTCGGCGCCGTTGAGAATCAGCGTTTCGATTTGCGCCTCGCCCGGCGCGAGTTTGACGTGGCTCGGAAAACCGGCGCCGCCCAGGCCGACGATGCCGGCCTCGCGCAGGTGCTCGCGCAGCGCCTGCAGGTCGCCGTTCTCGGCGAAGGGCTTGCGCTCGCCCCAGCGTTCCTCGCCGTCGACTTCGATGACGATGCTCTTCGCCGGCAGGCCGGAGGGGTGCGGGTATGGCGCCGTTTCGATGGCGACGACGCGGCCGGAGGTCGGGGCGTGGATGCCGGTGGCCATCATGCCTTCGGCGCGGGCGATGGGCTGGCCCTTGTCGACGACGTCGCCGACGGCGACCGTCGGTTCGGCGCTGCTGCGCGAACTGAGGCGCAGCGGCACGATCAGCCGCGCCGGCAGCGGCGCCGTGCGGATCGGCGAGTCGGCCGACTCCTGCTTGTGCGATGCCGGCTTGACGCCGCCCTTGAACTTGAAGAGTTGCAGCATCAGGCGACCTTCTTCAGTTCGACCACCGGATACTTCCACTTCCAGTTGTCCAGGTTCTCGACGATCGGTTCCATCGTGATGCACTCGACCGGGCACGGCGGCAGGCACAGCTCGCAGCCGGTGCACAGCGCGTCGACGATGGTATGCATCTGCTTGGCGGCGCCGACGATGGCATCGACCGGGCAGGCCTGGATGCACAGCGTGCAGCCGATGCAGGTGGCCTCGTCGATGAAGGCGACGGCCTTCGGTTTTTCTTCGGCGTCGAGCGGTTTCGCCTCGCGCCCGAGCAGGTCGGCGAGGCGCTGCACGCCTTCCATGCCGCCCGGCGGACACAGGTTGATGTCGGCCTCGCCCTTGTTGATCGCCTCGGCGTAGGGGCGGCAGCCGGGGTAGCCGCACTGGCCGCACTGCGTCTGCGGCAGGATCGCCTCGATCTTCTCGACCAGCGGGTCGCCTTCGACCTTGAACTTGATCGAGGCATAGCCGAGGGCCGCGCCGAGCACGACGGCGCCGAGCGCCATGATGAGGATGGCGGTGAGCATCAGCGGTACTTGTCGAGGCCGGCGAAGCCCATGAAGGCGAGCGACATCAGGCCGGCGGTGACCATGGCGATGGCGGTGCCCTTGAAGTGGACGGGAACGTCGGCGCCGTCGGTGCGTTCGCGGATGCCGGCGAAGAGCACGAG
>JAVFAT010000142.1:0-5339 GCA_034002385.1 Azospira sp.
CGTCAATTTCATCGTACTTCTTCGCCGAGCCGCCAAACTTTGCCGACAACACCGTGGTGATCGCAGCCGTCAGCGTCGTCTTGCCGTGGTCAACGTGACCAATCGTGCCAACGTTTACGTGCGGCTTGGTACGTTCAAATTTCTCTTTTGCCATTATCGGTTCTCCAATAACGAATTACTTCTTGTTGATGACGGCCTCGGCGACGTTCTTCGGCGCCTCGGTGTAGTGCTTGAATTCCATGGTGTAGGTCGCACGGCCCTGAGACAACGAGCGCAGCGAGGTGGCGTAACCGAACATTTCGGACAACGGCACTTCGGCACGAACCTCCTTGACACCACCGGGCAGATCTTCCATGCCCTGAACAATCCCGCGACGCGACGACAGGTCACCCATGACGTTGCCCATGTAGTCTTCCGGGGTCTCGACAACGACCGCCATCATCGGCTCGAGCAGCGTCGGATTGGCCTTCTTCATGCCTTCCTTGAAAGCCATCGAAGCGGCCATGCGGAAGGCGTTTTCGTTCGAGTCGACGTCGTGGTAGGAACCATCGAACAGCGTGAACTTGACGTCAACCACCGGGAAGCCGGCGAGCACGCCGCTGGTGACTGCATCCTGCAGACCCTTGTCGACGGCCGGGATGAATTCACGCGGAACGACACCGCCCTTGATGGCATCGACAAACTCGTAGCCTTTGCCGGCTTCGTTCGGCTCGATCTTGAGCCAGACGTGACCGAACTGACCGCGACCGCCGGACTGCTTGACGAACTTGCCTTCCTGCTCGACCGCCTTCTTGATGCATTCGCGGTAGGCGACCTGGGGAGCACCAACCGAAGCCTCGACGTTGAATTCACGCCTCATGCGATCGACGATGATATCGAGGTGCAGCTCACCCATGCCCGAGATGATGGTCTGGCCAGACTCTTCGTCGGTACGGACACGGAAAGAAGGATCCTCTGCTGCCAGACGGCCGAGCGCAATACCCATCTTTTCCTGGTCGGCCTTGGTCTTCGGCTCGACGGCGACGTGAATCACCGGCTCCGGGAAGACCATGCGCTCGAGGATGATCGGCGCATCGGGGTCGCACAAGGTTTCACCAGTGGTGACTTCCTTCAAACCGACGCAGGCGGCGATGTCACCAGCCAGAACTTCCTTGATTTCCTCGCGGTTGTTGGCGTGCATCTGCAGGATGCGGCCGATCCGCTCCTTCTTGCCCTTGACCGAGTTGTAAACCGTGGCACCCGAGTTCAGAACGCCGGAGTAGACGCGAATGAACGTCAGCTGGCCGACGAACGGGTCGGTCATCAGTTTGAACGCAAGGGCGGAGAACTTCTCACTGTCATCGGCCTTGCGCGAAATTTCACGCTCATGCTCATCGACACCCTGCACCGGCGGGATGTCGACCGGCGACGGCAGCAATTCGACAACGGCGTCGAGCATACGCTGCACGCCCTTGTTCTTGAAGGCGGTACCGCACAGCATCGGCTGGATTTCGCAAGCCAGCGTGCGCAGACGGAGACCCTCCTTGATCTTCTCTTCGGAAAGCTCACCGTTTTCCAGGTACTCGTTCATCAGATCTTCGGAAGCTTCGGCAGCCGCCTCGATCATCTGCTCACGCCACGTCTGGGCAGTCTCGACGAGCTCGGCCGGGACGTCACAGTACTCGAACTTCATGCCCTGCGAGGCCTCGTCCCAAATGATAGCCTTCATCTTCAGCAGATCTACGACGCCAGCAAAGGTATCTTCGGCACCAATGGGGATGACGATAGGCACGGGATTAGCCTTCAGGCGGGTCCGCATCTGATCGACGACCTTGAAGAAATTGGCGCCCGAGCGGTCCATCTTGTTCACAAAGGCCAGACGCGGCACCTTGTACTTGGTGGCCTGACGCCAGACGGTTTCCGACTGCGGCTGGACGCCACCGACCGCGCAGTAAACCATGCATGCGCCGTCGAGAACACGCATCGAGCGCTCGACTTCGATGGTGAAGTCGACGTGACCCGGGGTGTCGATGATGTTGAAGCGATGCTCAGGGAAGGAATTGTCCATCCCCTTCCAGAAACAGGTCGTCGCGGCAGAGGTGATGGTAATGCCGCGCTCCTGCTCCTGCTCCATCCAGTCCATGGTGGCAGCGCCGTCGTGGACTTCACCGATTTTGTGGTTGACACCCGTGTAGAAGAGAATGCGTTCGGTCGTCGTCGTCTTGCCGGCGTCGATGTGAGCGCTGATACCGATGTTGCGGTAGCGCTCGATGGGAGTTTTACGTGCCACGTTAGTGCCCTTTGCGAATTAGAAGCGGAAGTGAGCGAAGGCCTTGTTGGCTTCGGCCATGCGATGCACTTCGTCACGCTTCTTGACGGCACCGCCACGGTTTTCCGCGGCTTCCATCATTTCGGCGGCCAGACGCTGACCCATCGACTTCTCCGAGCGCTTGCGGGCGGATTCGCGCAACCAGCGCATGGCCAGTGCGGCGCGGCGAGCCGGACGGACTTCAACAGGCACCTGATAGTTGGCACCGCCGACACGGCGGGACTTCACTTCGACCATCGGGCGAACATTGCCCATGGCGGAGCTGAACACCTCCAGCGGATCCTTGCCGGACTTGGTGGTGATGATATCGAAGGCACCATAGACGATGCGCTCGGCGACGGACTTCTTGCCGCTCTGCATGATGGCGTTGATGAACTTGGAAACTTCCACATTACCGAACTTGGGATCCGGCAGAATGTCGCGCTTGGCGACTACACGACGACGGGGCATATTGACCTCAGTTAAACACGATTCAGTTGAAAAGCCGGGAAGGGGTTTTCACCCACCCGGCTCTCACGGCCACCCATGAGAATGGCCACTTACTCAAGCCACCCGACGAATCAGGCAGCCTTCGGACGCTTGGCCCCGTACTTCGAACGGGACTGCTTACGATCTTTGACACCCTGGGTATCCAGGGAGCCACGCACGGTGTGGTAACGCACACCGGGCAAGTCCTTGACACGACCACCACGGATGAGGACCACCGAGTGCTCCTGCAGGTTGTGGCCTTCACCACCGATGTAGGAAATGACTTCAAAGCCATTCGTCAGACGAACCTTGCAAACCTTACGCAACGCGGAGTTCGGCTTCTTCGGGGTGGTGGTGTAAACACGGGTGCAGACGCCACGCTTCTGCGGGCACTTTTCGAGAGCAGGCACCTTGCTCTTGGTGACCTCGGCAACGCGCGGCTTGCGCACGAGCTGGTTGATAGTCGGCATATCGAAATCCTTCAACGACCGGGCACCGGAGGTGGTGCACGACGGCAATTTTGTTATCCAAAGCGGAGACAATGATTAGCCTCCGCCGACAAAGACCATAGATTCTATGGTTGATCAACCCCCATGTCAACGAGACACGGGGGTTGCAAAACAGCTTACAGGCCCTGATCGGCTTCCTGTGTTGCACTTTCCGCAACCGGCTCGAGCAGACGGTCGGCAGCCTGATCCTCGCCCGCCGCCTGCGCCTTGCGGCTGCGGTGGTAAGCCAGACCGGTACCAGCCGGAATGAGACGGCCGACGATGACGTTTTCCTTGAGACCGCGCAGCTCGTCGCGCTTGCCCATGATGGCAGCCTCGGTGAGCACGCGCGTGGTTTCCTGGAAGGACGCCGCGGAAATGAAGGAGTCGGTCGACAGCGAAGCCTTGGTGATACCGAGCAGCATGTGCTCGAAGGTTGCCGGCAGCTTGCCTTCGGCGACAGCGCGATCGTTCTCCGCCAGCAGCTCGGCGCGTTCCACCTGTTCGGACTTGATGAACTTGGTATCACCCGGCTCGACGACAGTCACACGACGCAGCATCTGGCGGACGATGACTTCGATGTGCTTGTCGTTGATCTTCACGCCCTGCAGACGGTAGACGTCCTGCACTTCGTCGGTAATGTAGCGAGCCAGTGCCTCGACGCCCTGCAGACGCAGGATGTCGTGCGGATCCGGCAAACCTTCGACGATCTTCTCGCCCTTGTTGACCACCTGACCGTCGTGCACCAGCACGTGCTTGTCCTTCGGCACCAGGTACTCGTGGGCGGTGCCGTCGAGATCGGTGATGATCAGGCGCTGCTTGCCCTTGGTGTCCTTGCCGAAGGAAATGGTGCCGGTGAACTCGGCGAGCACGGAGGCATCCTTCGGCGTGCGGGCTTCGAACAACTCGGCAACGCGCGGCAGACCGCCGGTAATGTCGCGGGTCTTGGCAGATTCCTGCGGCATACGGGCGAGGACGTCGCCGACGCCAACCTGCTGGCCGTCGACCACGGAAATGATCGAGCCGACCTGGAAGGCGATGGAGACGGAATGATCGCTGCCGTGGATCTTGACTTCCTGGCCAGCGTCGTCGAGCAGCTTGACTACCGGGCGGACACCCTTGGTCGCAGCCTTGCCGCCACGCTTGTGGTCGATGACGACCAGCGTGGACAGGCCGGTGACATCGTCAACCTGCTTGGCGACAGTGACACCTTCCTCCACGTTCTCGAAACGCACCGTACCGGCGTATTCGGTCACGATCGGACGGGTATGCGGATCCCAGTTGGCCAGCTTGGCACCAGCCTTGACGGCCTTGCCTTCATCGGCAATCAGGGTGGCACCGTACGGTACCTTGTGACGCTCGCGTTCGCGGCCATGGTCATCGGTGATCAGCACCTCGCCGGAGCGGGAAATGACCACCTTTTCGCCCTTGGCGCTGGTGACGTAACGCATGTTGGAGGTGTAGCGGATGGTACCGGCCGACTTGGCTTCAACCTGCGAGGCGACGGCAGCACGGGAAGCCGCGCCACCGACGTGGAAGGTACGCATGGTCAGCTGCGTACCCGGTTCGCCGATCGACTGGGCGGCGATGACGCCAACCGATTCGCCGGCATTGACCAGCGTGCCGCGCCCCAGGTCACGGCCATAGCACTTGGCGCACAGGCCGTAACGCGTGTCGCAGGTCAGCGGGGTGCGGACCTTGACTTCGTCGATACCGAGCTTGTCGATCAGGTCGACCAGATCTTCGTCCAGCATGGTTCCGCCGAAGATGACGGTTTCCTGCGGTTCCGGATCGACCAGATCGTCAACCGTGACGCGACCAAGGATACGCTCGCGCAGCGGCTCGATGACTTCACCGCCTTCGACCAGGGCCTTGACCACGAAGCCATTCGGCGTACCGCAGTCGTCTTCGGTAATGACCAGATCCTGCGTCACGTCGACCAGACGGCGGGTCAGGTAACCGGAGTTAGCGGTCTTCAGCGCGGTGTCGGCCAGACCCTTACGGGCGCCGTGCGTCGAGATGAAGTACTGGAGAACGTTCAGGCCTTCGCGGAAGTTGGTGGTAATCGGCGTCTC
>JAVFAT010000143.1:0-5335 GCA_034002385.1 Azospira sp.
CTCGGTTCGGCACCTGCAGAACATCGTCTACGGCAAGACGTGCGGCGAAACACTCGCCATCAACATCGAGCGCGAGTCGGGCGGCGCTGTCCGCTGCGAAGACCTGCGCCCCGATGTCGACTGGGCATACCTGCGCGGCACCGCGCCGGCCGAGAAGGTCTCCTGAGGTGGTCCTGCACCAACAGCGCGACCTGGCCGCGCTCAGCTCTCCCTGGCAGGCGCAGCTCGCCTACAGCGCGGCGAGAAGCGCATGAGGTTCCTATCCGTGTGCAGCGGCATCGAAGCCGCATCCGTCGCTTGGCACCCGCTCGGATGGCGTGCCGTCGCATTCAGCGAGATCGAAACGTTTCCCTCGGCCGTTCTCGCGCACCACTACCCGGATGTGCCGAACCTCGGCGACATCGTCGCAACGCCGTTCCTCGGCATCGGCAGTGAGGCGTATGTAGCCGTCGAAATGGGCCGCAGGGCGATCGGCGCCGAGCTGAAGCGCAGCTACTACGAGCAGGCGGTGCGCAACGTCGCATCGATCCACGAAGCCCGTACAGCGGACCTGTTCGCAGCATGACCAGCGGCATCACCTCCATCGTCGACCAGCTCACCGGCCGCTCGCGGATTCCGGAGAGCGCAAGACCCGTCACGCAGCCTGTGCCGCCCAAGGCACCAAAACCTCCCGGGCCTCATGCACGCCTGACCGCTGCGCTGGGCGACGAATGGTGCTCGGTATCCGAGCTAATGCTGCGCGCGAAAGTGTCGGAGAACTTCGCCTATTCGCAACTGCCGCAGCTCGTCGACGCAGGCGTTGCCGAGGTGCGTGAGGTGCCGTGGGCGAAGGGCAAGCGGCGCGAGTACAGGAGGGCGCGGTGAGAGTCGCCGCTTCCGTCATCGGCTTCGTTGTGCGCGCGATCAAGTGGCGGTCCATCGGGCTGGCGAAGTGGGTCTGGGACTTGGAACGAGAAGAAAGGAAAGGGCGATGACGAAGCTCGTCAAGTACGACGCTGCACGATTGGCGCTCGCCGAAGCGCTGGCCGTCGATGAAGTGCAGAAGATTCGCAATCAGGCCGAAGCCATGCGGGTCTACGCACGGCAGGCCGAGGATAAGTCACTTGAGGTCGATGCTGCCGAAATTCGACTGCGCGCCGAACGCCGGCTTGGTGAACTGATCGCCGCGCAGAAGGCGACCGTCGGGCTGAATCAAGGGGCTCGCGTCGCGGGTGCAAAACCTGGCGCGAACGACGGTTCGTCGGCGGTCGTCGCTCACGACCGCCGACCAACTCTCGCCGAAGCGGGCATCTCAAAGGATCTGTCGAGCCGCGCGCAGAAGATCGCCGCCGTTCCGGATGACGAGTTCGAGGCTGCTGTCGACGACTGGCGGGCTGACGTTTCAGCGGCGGGCGCGAAGGTCCGCACTCGGCTGGAAGAAGCCGGCGCGCGCGCCACGAAGAAGCGCAAGGCCGAGCCCGAGCCGGCACCGCGCGATGAACTGGAGGATGCCGTCGCCGCACTGACCGAAGAGAACAACCGGCTGCTGGAAGAGAACGACACGCTCCGACGTGCCGCCGACCCGGACGCGGTCACGAAGATCAGCCAGCTCAAGGCGTACATCAACACCGTCGAGAGTCAACGCGACGACTGGATGAACCAGTGCGCGATGCTCAAGCGCGAGGTCAAGCGGCTGCATCGTCAGCTCGGGGTTGCTCATGCCGCGTGAGATGAAGCTGCGGCCGTACCAAGCCGAATGCATTGACGGCCTGCGGGCCGGCATTCGCGCGGGGCATAGGGCGCAGATTCTCTACGCACCCACGGGAGCGGGGAAGACCGTCGTGGGCTCGTTCCTCATGGACGAGGCCCGCAAGAAAGGCAGCCGCGTAGCCTTCGTTGTCGACCGGGTCAACCTCGTTGACCAGACGAGCCAGGCACTCGACGACTACGGCATTCCGCATGGGGTCGTACAAGCCGGCCACTGGCGCCGGCAGGGGTATGAGCCGATCCAGGTATGCAGCGCGCAAACGCTCGAGAAGCGCGGGTTCTTCCCGGAGCTGCAACTACTGATCGTCGACGAGTGCCATGCGATGCGCAAGGAGACGATCAGGCTCATCAAGAATCGACCGGAGCTTCGCGTCGTCGGCCTGACCGCAACCCCGTTCACGAAGGGGCTCGGCGAGGTCTATACGAACGTCGTCACCGTGACGACCACGGACAGGCTGATCGCCGATGGCTGGCTCGTTCCGCTGAAACTCTATGCGGCGAAGGCGGTCGACATGACCGGCGCGAAGGTCGTTGCCGGCGAGTGGGCCGAGAAGGAGATCGAGCAGCGCGGCCGGGAGATCATCGGCGACATCGTGGCCGAGTGGCAGGACAAGACGCGACTGCACTTCGGCGGGCCAGTCAAGACGATCGTATTCGCCGCCACCGTCGACCACGGCGAGGAGTTGTGTCGCCAGTTCAACGCGGCCGGCTTCAATTTCCAGCAGATCAGCTATCGAGACGCCAACGAGGAACGACGCCGGGATCTGATCGCCGAGTTTCGCAAGCCGAACAGCGCAATCGACGGACTCGTGTCTTGCGAGGTATTCACGAAGGGCTTCGACGTGCCGGACGTGATGTGCGGCATCGCGGCCCGTCCGTACCGCAAGAGCCTGTCTAGCCACATCCAGCAGATGGGCCGCGTCATGCGCCCGGCGGAAGGAAAATCCTTCGGCTTGTGGCTTGACCACTGCGGCAACGTCCTGCGATTCAAGGACGACACCGACGAGGTATTCGCCAACGGCTGCGGCGCGCTGGACAACGGGGAAAAGGACGCGAAGGCCCGCAAGGAGCCGACGCAGAAGGAGCGCGAGACGGTCCGGTGTCAGTGCGGATTCGTGCTCTCCGCTCACATGCGCGTGTGCCCTGCCTGTGGCCGGGAAAGGCTTCGCCGGTCGCTGGTCGAGACGGTGGCCGGCGTCATGGTGGAGATCGGCGGCAAGAAGATCGAGGCATCCGGCAAGTACGGGTTCTTGAGCGACCAAGACCGGGTGTGGCGGGAGATCGCATACCTCGCGCTCGAGCGTAAGCATGGCGATGTTGATGCCGCGCAGAAGTTCGCGCAGGCGCAGTACCGCAACATCTATGGGGCGTTCGCTCGACGGCAGATCGTCAACACCGACCCGGTCGAGCCGAGTGCCCAGGTATCGAACCTCGTCCGTCACAACATCATCCGGTGGGCGAAGTCCCGCCAGAGGATGGCGGCGTGAGTTTCGTCGCCTTCGCTGCCGGTCATGGCGTGCTGATCCGCGATCTTCGTGCCGACGGACGAATCCATCGAGTGCCGACCGCCGACCATCCGCGCAAGCGCAACGGCGCCTACAAGTTCACTGGCGAATGGGGGTGGGTGCAGGACTGGTCCGAGCATGCCGAGCCGGTCGTGTTTCGACCTGACCATGTGCCGCAGGAAGTCGTGCGCCGCGACATGGCAAAAGAGCGCAAGTCCGAACGGGAACGACGCGACCGGGCCGCGAGGCAAGCGCAGGAAGTCGTTCAGCGGTGCCGCTTCGATCATCACCCGTACCTCGATCGCAAGGGATTCAAGGAAGAGCAGGCGCTCGTCGACTACGACGGCAGGCTCGTCATCCCGATGCGCGCCATAGGCCGCTATCAGCGCATCAACAGCGTGCAGTGGATCGCATCAGACGGAACGAAGAAGTTCCTTCCCGGAGGCGCCGCGAAGGGCTCCGCACTCGTTATCGGAACCGGCCCCGAGCAATGGTTGTGTGAGGGCTATGCAACAGCCCTGAGCCTGCGCGCTGCGCTGGCGAGCCTCTACCGGCAGGCACGCATCGTCGTGTGCTTCTCGGCCGGGAATCTGGCGACTGTGGCGGGCCTTCTAACGGGCCGTCGGTTCGTCATGGCCGACAACGACGCATCAGGAACCGGAGCCCGCTACGCGGCCGCTACGGGCCTGCCGTGGGCAATGCCGCCGGATGTGGGGATGGACGCCAACGACATGCACGCAACGCACGGCGTTCGTGCGCTAGCCGAACTGATGAGGACGCTCATGCGGTGAACGAACAAGACACGTCGTCGGACGTAAAGCGATGGACGCAGGTAGACCGCTCAGTGATGGCCGCCGTAACTGCGTCGAGAGGCTACGGGGAAACCTTCTCAAGCCAAGCCCACATGAGTGGCCGCGCAAGCGGATGCAGGAACGGGCAGAAGGGTCGCGTGACGGCGAGTAATCCTGCATGCGGTGCGATCGTCAAGGAAGCACCGTGCGGCAATGGTCCGAGCCTCGTCCCATCGAGCAGGGATTGCCGTTACTCGCTAAGGGAACCCTTCGGTTCTCTTGGTGAGTATTTGCGGCGGCGGAACCGGCCTGAACCCTCGAGCATGGCTAGGAACAACAGCTCTACCTACTGGTACAGGACATGGCAAAACGGGTGAAATTTCGGACGATGCTCGGCTTCCTGGAGGCGCACGGTCGGCCGATGAGCCGGCACGGCACGAGCACCTACGCGCTGGCCGCCGAGCTGCTGTCCGAGGTTGGCAGGGATCGACTTGCTGGCGAGTCGGACAAGCGATTCTGCGCGCGAGAGTCGGCCTTCATGTCGTCGTTCCGGGCCCCGAAACGGCGCCGCGTGGCAAAGCCGGCGACCGCATTCCGGCCGGCGCCGGCCGGCGGCGTCGACGTGTCGTCAAAGGACTTCCTCGCCACCTTCGAATGGCGCCGCGTCAGGATGATGGCGCTCAAGAAGTACGGCCCGCGCTGCATGTGTTGTGGCGCAACGCCTGAGCACGGAGCGGTCATGAACGTCGACCACATCAAGCCGCGCAGGATGTTCCCGCAGTTGGCGCTCGATATCGACAATCTTCAGATCCTGTGCGGCGAGTGCAATCACGGCAAGGGCAACTGGGACATGACGGATTGGCGCCCGGCCGAGGAACAGGTCGAGATCGATTCGGTGCCGAGTTGGGTCTACGAATTCGGGAAGGCCTGATGGCGGGCGATGAGCGGGCGGCAGCGGAAAAGCGAATCGCCGAAATCGGAAAACGCGCGAACGCGCTTCGGCAGGCCGGCTTCTACAGCACCGACGAGGTTCGTTGGCTCGCCGGTTATGTGCGGCAACCGGACGCGCCATTGGTCGAGGTCGAGTTGCTGTTGACGAATGCGGAACAGATCGTGGAGCGGGAGCGAGTTGCGGCATGACGATGAAGTCGAAACCTTCCGCCATCAATGCGAAGTGCGCTGGCTGCTCCAGAAGTTCGCACGAGACGGGAAGGAGGCCGGAATGAAGTGGCTAGAGGAAGTGCGCCGGCATCGGGGGGATGAGTGCGCCGACCGGCTGCTCGAGGACGCCAG
>JAVFAT010000144.1:0-5179 GCA_034002385.1 Azospira sp.
ATCAGGAGCACGTTGGTCTTCTGCAGCATCAGCCGGCCGAACAACATGCGCCCCTGCTCACCACCGGAAATCACGCGCACCGCCTTCTTCACCTCATCGCCGGAGAAGAGCAGGCGGCCGAGCGTGCCTCGGATCAGCGTCTCGACATCGGTATCCTCGGCGCCGGTAGCACGCACCCAGTGCGAAATCCATTCGGTCAGCGATTCGTCGGAGTCGAAGTCGGCGGCGTGGTCCTGCGCGAAGTAGCCGAGCCGCGCCTTCTCCGTCCACTTGATGGTGCCGGCGTTCGGTACGAGTCCGGTGATTTCGCCGGCCAGCAGGCGCAGCAGCGTCGTCTTGCCGACGCCGTTCTCGCCGATGATGGCGATCTTGTCGCCGGCATCCACCGTCGCCGTGAAATCGGTAAAGAGCGGCGCGTCGTAACCGTGCGTCAGGTTCTCGATTTCAACCGCCTGGCGGTGCAGCTTCTCCTTCTCGTCGTACTCGAAACGAATCCACGGATACTGGCGCGACGAGGGCTTGATGTCTTCCGGCTTGATCTTGTCGATCAGCTTCAGGCGGCTGGTTGCCTGCTTGGCCTTCGACTTGTTGGCCGAGAAGCGGCGCACGAATTCCTGCAGCTCGGCAACGCGCTCCTTGGCCTTGGCGTTGGCGCTGGCCTGGCGGGCGCGCGCCTGCGTCGACGCTTCCATGTAGTCGTCGTAGTTGCCGGGGTAGATGGTCAGCTTGCCGTAGTCCAGATCCGCCATGTGCGTGCACACCTGGTTCAGGAAGTGACGGTCGTGGCTGATGATGATCATCGTCGACTCGCGCGCGTTGAGCACGTCTTCCAGCCAGCGGATGGTGTTGATGTCGAGGTTGTTGGTCGGCTCGTCGAGCAGCAGGATGTCCGGGTTGGCAAAGAGCGCCTGCGCCAGCAGCACCCGCAGCTTCCAGCCCGGCGCCACCTCGCGCATCGGGCCGTCGTGCTTCTCGATGGGAATGCCGACGCCGAGCAGCAACTCGCCGGCGCGCGCCTCGGCCGTGTAGCCGTCGTACTCGGCAAACTTCGCTTCCAGTTCGGCGGCGTGCATGTAGTCCTCTTCCGTCGCCTCCGGATTCGCGTAGATCGCATCCTTTTCGCTCATGCACGCCCACATTTCCTCGTGGCCCATCAGCACCACGTCGAGCACGCGCATGTCTTCAAAGGCAAACTGATCCTGCCGCAGATAAGCCATGCGCTCGTGCTTGTCTTTCGAGACGTTGCCGGCCGAAGATTCGAGGATGCCGCAGAAGATCTTCATCAGCGTCGACTTGCCGGCGCCGTTGGCACCGATCAGGCCATAGCGGTTGCCATCGCCGAACTTGGCGTTGACGTTCTCGAACAGGGGCTTGGCCCCGAACTGCTGGGTGATGTTGGCGGCGACGAGCACGGCGGAATCCTGAATGCTGAATGCTGGATGGGCGCTGGCGAAAGCTCAGCGGCGGTGAAACCGGACGACGGAAGAACGGAGCGGAACGGCGGCGGAAGCAGAAGCGACAAGGGCGGCACGCGCCGCCCTCGGAAGCTCCCGGTCGCGCCGGAATTACTTGCTGGCGCCCAGCTGCGGCTTGCCGCGCTGGTGGCACTCGGCAGCGTAGATCGCCTTGCGCACGCCCTTGGTATTGTTGCGGTACAGACGCTTGGCGGCCTTGGAAAGGCAGCGGCGCTCCAGCGAGGAGCGGCGGTCGCGGTTGGAAGTGGAAGCCATGGTCGAACTCCGTGATCGTTGAATGTTTGACGCAAAAGCTGCGCCGATGGAATCGTCGTTGTCGTGTGCTTGCCGTGGCGGCGCGCTTGCAGTCATGTCGCGCCTGTCTGCTGCAACGGGCCACGGCAAAAATCCCGAACCGGGGATTGTATCGTTTTTTCACCGGCTTGCCGAGGCCGGAGGCGGAGCGGGATTTCAATCCTTCCCGAGCTGTTCGCCCAGTTCGCGGCCGCGCGCGTCGGCGGCGAGGATGCCGGCAACGATGCCGGGGAGGACGCCGCCTTCCTCCATCTTCGCCAGCGCGGCGGCCGTGGTGCCGCCCTTCGAGGTAACGCGCTCGCGCAGCACGCTTGCCGGATCAGGCGACTGCTCGGCGAGGCGGGCGGCGCCGAGCACGGTGCCGAGCGCCAGCTGCCGCGCCGCTTCGGGCGTGAAGCCGAGGTCGCCGGCCGCTTTCTGCAGCGCCTCGATGAACAGGAAGACATAGGCCGGGCCGCTGCCGGAGACGGCGGTGACGGCGTCCATCAATGCCTCGTCGGCTATCCACAGCGTGTCGCCGACGGCGGCAAGAACGCGTTCGGCGGCTTCCCGGCCGGCGGCGTCGACTTCCGGCGCGGCGTAGAGGCCGGTGATGCCGGCGCCGATCAGGGCCGGCGTGTTCGGCATGGTGCGCACCAGCCGGCGGTGGCCACCGAGCCAGCGCGAGAGGTCGGCCAGGCGCAGGCCGGCGGCGATGCTGACCACCAGTTGCGCCTTGAGGTGCGGCGCCAGCGGCGCGCAGGCCGCCCGCATCTGCTGCGGCTTGACGGCGAGGACGATCAGGTCGCAATCCCAGGCCGCGGCATCGGGGCCGCCGAAGGTGCGCACGCCGAAATCGGCGGCCAGGCTTGCGCGCTTCTCCGGGTCGGGTTCGACGACGGCGATGTCGGCAGCGGCAAAACCCTTGCCAACGAGGCCGCCGATGAGGGCGACGGCCATGTTGCCGCCGCCGAGGAAGGTGATCTTCATGCTTTCTCCCGTTCTCCGAAAATCGCGGTGCCGATGCGCACCAGCGTCGCGCCTTCGGCGATGGCCGCTTCGGCGTCGTGGCTCATGCCCATCGACAGGGTATCGAGCGGCAAGCCTTCGCGCCGCAGGTCGTCATACAGCGAGCGCAGTGCGCGGAAGGGTGCGCGCTGCGCCGCAAGGTCGTCCTCCGGCTCCGGGATGCACATCAGCCCGCGCAGGCGCAGCTTGGGCAGCGCGGCAACGGCGCGCGCCAGCGCCGGAGCTTCCGCTGGCGTGCAGCCGCTCTTGGTCGCTTCGCCGCTGACGTTCACCTGCAGGCAGACGTTGATCGGCGCCTTGCCGTCCGGCCGCTGCGCGGAAAGGCGTTCGGCGATCTTCAGGCGGTCGACGGAATGCACCCAGTCGAAGGACTCGGCGACCGGCCGCGTCTTGTTGCTCTGCAAGGGGCCGATGAAGTGCCACTCAAGCGGCAGATCGGCAAGTTCGACGATCTTCGCGCAGCCTTCCTGCACGTAGTTCTCGCCGAAGGCGCGCTGCCCGGCAGCGGCGGCGGCGCGCACATCGCCGGCCGGCCAGGTCTTGCTCACGGCAAGCAGCGAGACGCCGGCGGGATCACGTCCGGCGGCCCGCGCGGCGGCGTCGATGCGTGCGCGCACGGCTTGCAGGCGGGTGGAAATTGACGTCATAATCGGGCGGCCTGAAAGGCTGCAAAGTATAGCAGCAGCGCGCTTTGCAGCCTTCGTCGCGCAACCTTGTTTCCGGTGTCGTTTCCGGTGCAGCTTCCGGTTTCGCGGCGCCGCTTTCGACCCGTTTTTGACCCGTTCCCGGCCCGCTTCCGCTGCATTCCGGCGCATTTCCGGCCCATCCGTCACACGCCCCGAGGATTCCCCGATGGACATCACCGAACTGCTCGCCTTCGCCGTCAAGAACAAGGCGTCCGACCTGCACCTTTCCGCCGGCCTGCCGCCGATGATCCGGGTGCATGGCGACGTGCGTCGCATCAACCTGCCGGCGATGGAGCACAAGGAAGTGCACTCGATGGTGTACGACATCATGAACGACGGGCAGCGCAAGATCTACGAGGAGACGCTGGAGTGCGACTTCTCGTTCGAGGTACCCAACCTCGCCCGCTTCCGCGTCAACGCCTTCAACCAGCACCGCGGGGCGGGGGCCGTCTTCCGCACCATCCCGTCGAAGGTGCTGACGCTCGAAGAACTGAACTGTCCGAAGATCTTCAAGGACATCGCCGAGTATCCGCGCGGCGTCGTGCTGGTGACCGGGCCGACCGGTTCCGGCAAGTCGACGACGCTGGCGGCGATGGTGAACCATGTGAACGAGAACGAGCACGGCCACATCCTCACCGTCGAAGACCCGATCGAATTCGTGCATGAGCCGAAGAAATGCCTGATCAACCAGCGCGAGGTCGGCCCGCACACGCAGTCGTTCAGCAACGCGCTGCGCTCGGCGCTGCGCGAAGACCCGGACGTGATCCTGGTCGGCGAAATGCGCGACCTGGAAACGATCCGCCTGGCGCTGACCGCGGCCGAAACCGGCCACCTGGTGTTCGGCACGCTGCATACCTCGTCGGCGGCGAAGACCATCGACCGGATCATCGACGTCTTCCCGGCGGCAGAAAAGGAAATGGTGCGGGCGATGCTGTCCGAGTCGCTGCGCGCGGTGATCTCGCAGACGCTCTTGAAGACCAAGGACGGCCAGGGTCGCGTCGCCGCGCACGAGATCATGATCGGCACGCCGGCGATCCGCAACCTGATCCGCGAGGCCAAGGTGGCGCAGATGTATTCGGCGATCCAGACCGGCCAGCAGTTCGGGATGCAGACGCTGGATCAGTGCCTCGTCGATCTCGTTCGCCGCAACGTGGTGTCCGGCAACGAGGCGCGCTCGAAGGCAGCGAACAAGGACACGATTCCGGGCTGAGGCCGGGGAAGGAAAGCGCATCATGGAACGCGAACAGTCGCTCAAGTTCATGCACGACCTGCTGCGCCTGATGGCGCAGAAGAACGGTTCCGACCTGTTCATCACCGCCGGCTTCCCGCCGGCGATCAAGATCGACGGCAAGATCACGCCGGTGTCGAACCAGGCGCTGTCGGCGCAGCACACCGCCGAGCTGGCGCGGGCGATCATGAACGACCGGCAGTCGGCTGAATTCGAGGCGACGAAGGAGTCCAACTTCGCCATCTCGCCCGCCGGCATCGGCCGCTTCCGCGTGAACGCGCTGATGCAGCAGGGGCGCGTGGCCGTCGTCTGCCGCACGATCAACACCACCATCCCGAACATCGACGATCTGGGACTGCCGCCGGTGATCAAGGAGATCGGGATGGCCAAGCGCGGCCTCGTCGTCTTCGTCGGCGGCACCGGCACCGGCAAGACGACCTCGCTGGCGGCGATGGTCGATTACCGCAACGCCAACAGCCACGGCCACA
>JAVFAT010000145.1:0-5172 GCA_034002385.1 Azospira sp.
ACCGATGAGCAGCGTGATCGCCGTCGGCGCGCCGTGATAGACGTCGGGCACCCACATGTGGAAGGGCACGACGCCGAGCTTGAAGGCGATGCCGGCAACGAGGAAGACGAGGCCGAGCGTCAGCACGGTCTTGTTCACGCCGCCCAGTTGCAGGCGCTCGGCAACGGCAGTGATCTCCAGCACGCCGGTGGCGCCGTAGATCATCGAGATGCCATAGAGCAGCAGGCCGGAGGTCAGCGCACCAAGGACGAAGTATTTCATCGCCGCCTCGGTCGCGCGCACCGAATCGCGGTTGAGCGCAACCATCGCGTAGAGCGACAGCGAGAGCAGTTCCAGACCGACGTAGATGGTCAGGAAATGGTTCGCCGAGATCATGACCATCATGCCGAGCGTGGCGAACAGCGTCAGCGAGTAGAACTCGCCTTTCGCGTGCGGCGCGCGGTCGAGCATGTAGTCGCGCGAGTAGAAGACGACAACGGCGACCGTGGCGTAGAGCAGCAGCTTGAGGAAGTCGCCCATCAGGTCGTCGACATACATGCCGCTGAAGGTGTAGATGACGTCCCCGGTGCTGGTGGCGAAGGTGATCATGAAGGCGCCGGCCAGCGTCAGCTGCGTCAGCAGGAAAGTCAGCGTGCGCCGGGCATCCTTGGCGAAGACGTCGATGAGCAGGATGGCGCAGGCCATCACCAGCAGGAAGATCTCCGCACTCGCCGGGGCCAGGTCCGGCAGCACGAAATTCATTTCGGAAAGCGTCATGTCGATATCCGGATTATTGAATCTTGGTCACGGCCACGTGGCGCAGCAGATCGTTGACCGAGGCGTGCATCACCTCGGTGAAGGGCAGCGGATGCAGGCCCATGTACAGCGTGCCGGCGGCGAGCAGCGCAAGTACAAGAAACTCGCGGCCGTTGATGTCCTCCATCTCCTCGACGTGGTGGTTGCCGACCTTGCCGAAGATGACGCGCTTGTACATCCACAATGTGTAGGCGGCACCGACGATCAGCGAGGTGGCGGCAAAGAAGGCGGCCCAGAAGTTGTACTGGACGGCGCCGAGGATGACCATGAACTCGCCGACGAAGCCGGAGGTCGCCGGCAGGCCGGCGTTGGCCATGGCGAACAGCATGAAGAAGGCGGCGAACTTCGGCATTCGGTGCACGACGCCGCCGTAGTCGGCGATCTGGCGCGAGTGCACACGGTCGTACATGACGCCGATGCAGAAGAACATGGCGCCCGAGACGAAGCCGTGCGAGATCATCTGCACCAGCGCACCCTCGACGCCCATGGTATTGAACATGAAGAAGCCGAGCGTGACGAAGCCCATGTGCGCGATCGACGAGTAGGCGACCAGTTTCTTCATGTCGGTCTGCACCAGCGCGACGAAGCCGATGTAGACGACGGCGATCAGCGACAGGACGACGATGAAGCCGGCCAGTTCCTGCGAGGCATCCGGCGCGATCGGCAGCGAGAAGCGGAGGAAACCGTAGGCGCCGAGCTTGAGCGCGATCGCCGCCAGCACGATGGAGCCGCCGGTCGGCGCCTCGACGTGCGCATCCGGCAGCCAGGTATGCACCGGCCACATCGGCACCTTGACGGCGAAGGCGACGAGGAAGGCGAGGAAAATCCAGATCTGCGTGCCGAGCGGAATCGGCAACTGGTGCCAGTCGAGGATCGAGAAGCTGCCGCCCGAGTTGATGAACAGGTAGAGCAGCGCGATCAGGAAGAGCAGCGAGCCGGCGAGCGTGTAGAGGAAGAACTTGATTGCCGCATAAACACGGTTCGGGCCGCCCCAGATGCCGATGATGAGATACAGCGGGATCAGCGAAGCCTCGAAGAAGACATAGAACAGCATGCCGTCGAGCGCGGTGAAGATGCCGTTCATCAGGCCCGACATGATCAGGAACCCGGCGTTGTACTGCGCCACCTTCTGCTCGATCACCTGCCAGCCGGCGAGGACGACGATGATGGTGATGAAGCTGTTGAGGATCACGAACAGCATCGAGATGCCGTCGACACCGAGGTGGTAGTTGATGTTGAAGCGCGGGATCCAGGTCTTCAGCTCGACGAACTGCATGGCGCTGGTCGCGTAGTCGAAACCGGTCCACAACGGAATCGTCACCAGGAGGCCGAGGACGGCGCCAACCAGGGACAGCGCGCGCGCCAGCGGCGCATTGCGATCCGCCCCGGTGGCCAGCACGACGAGACCGGCGAGGATCGGGACCCAGATGGCGAGGGAGAGAAGCGGGTAGCCAGACATAGTGTTCCCAGTTTCGTTCTTATCAGGCGCGGACCCAGAAGGTCAGCAGCACAACCAGACCAATGATCATGGTGAAGGCGTAGCTGTAGATGTGACCGGTCTGGAAGAAGCGGACGATGGAAGCGATCCAGCCCACCGTCTTCGCCGAACCGTTGACCAGCAGGCCGTCGATCACCGCCACGTCGCCACCCTTCCACAGCCCCGTACCGAGTTTCCTCGCACCGCCGGCGAAAAAGACTTCGTTGAACCTGTCGAAGTAGTACTTGTTGTCGAGAATCGTGTACAGCCACTCGAAGCGAGACTTGATCGCCGCCGGGATGTCCGGGCGCTTCATGTAGAAGAACCAGGAGACGACGACACCTGCGAGCGCCAGCCAGAACGGCGCGGTGACGAAGGCGTGCATCGCCAGTGCGCCGGCGCCGTGGAAATGCTCGGCGAGGATGGACATCGCCGGATGCGCGGCGGCATCGACATGGATCACGCCCTTGAAGAAGTCGCCGAAGAGCATCGGGCCGATGCCGATGAAGCCGACGATCACCGACGGCACGGCCAGCGCAACGAGCGGCAGCGTCACCACCCAGGGCGACTCGTGCGGCTTCTGGCCCGGGGCCAGACCGTGATGGTGTTCGTCGTGCTCGTCGTCATGTGCGGCATGGTCGTCGCCGTGCGCATCGGCGCTGTCGTCAGCCGCGTGCGTATCGTGCGTATCGTGCGTATCGTGTGCATCGTGCGCGTGCGCCTTGCCGAAGCGCTCCTCGCCATGGAAGACGAGGAAGTACATCCGGAACGAGTAGAAGGCGGTGACGAAGACCCCCGCGAGCACGGCGAAGTAGGCGAACCCTGCACCCGGAACGGTGGAGTACCTGACCGCCTCGATGATCATGTCCTTCGAGTAGAAGCCGGCGAAGAGCGGCGTGCCGATCAGGGCGAGCGAGCCGATCAGCGACGTGATCCAGGTCACCGGCATGTACTTGCGCAGCCCACCCATGTTGCGGATGTCCTGGTCGTGGTGCATTCCGATGATCACCGAGCCGGCGGCAAGGAACAGCAGCGCCTTGAAGAAGGCGTGCGTCATCAGGTGGAAGATCGCCACCGAGTAGGCCGAGGCGCCAAGCGCCACGGTCATGTAGCCGAGCTGCGACAGCGTCGAGTAGGCGACGACGCGCTTGATGTCGTTCTGGATGATGCCGAGGAAGCCCATGAACAGCGCGGTGATGGCGCCGATGACGATGACGAAGGAGAGCGCCGTCGTGGAGAGCTCGAACAGCGGCGACATGCGCGCAACCATGAAGATGCCGGCGGTGACCATTGTCGCCGCGTGGATCAGCGCCGAGATCGGGGTCGGGCCTTCCATCGAATCGGGCAGCCAGACGTGCAGCGGCACCTGCGCCGACTTGCCCATGGCGCCGATGAACAGCAGGATGCAGGTGACGGTCATCAGCGACCACTCGGCCGAACCCCAGATGTTGATCGTCTTGTCGGCCATCTGCGGTGCCGCCTCGAAGACCGTCTTGTAGTCGAGCGAACCGAACCAGGCGAGCACCAGGCCAATGCCGAGGATGAAGCCGAAATCGCCGACGCGGTTGACCAGAAAGGCCTTCATGTTGGCGAAGATCGCCGTCGGCCGGGTGTACCAGAAGCCGATCAGCAGGTACGAAACGAGGCCCACCGCTTCCCAGCCGAAGAAGAGCTGCATGAAGTTGTTGGCCATCACCAGCATCAGCATCGAGAAGGTGAACAGCGAGATGTAGCTGAAGAAGCGGTTGTAGCCGGGATCGTCCTTCATGTAACCGATGGTGTAGACGTGCACCATCAGCGACACCGAGGTCACCACCAGCATCATCGTCGCCGTCAGCGAGTCGATCAGGAAGCCAACCTCGAACTTGTAATCGCCGGAGGTCAGCCACTGGTAAACCGGGCCGTTGAAGGTGTTGCCGGCCATCACGTCCTTGAAGACGAAGCACGAGGCAACGAAGGCGATGCCGACACCGGCGATGGTCGCGGTGTGCGCCACCCAGCGCGGAATGATGCGGCAGAACAGGCCGGCGATCATTGCGCCGACGAGGGGCGCCATCGGCACCAGCAGATAGAGGCTCTTCATTTCCATGCTTAACCCTTCAGGCTGCCCAGATCATCGACGTGAATCGATTGCAGGTTGCGGAACAGCACGACCAGGATGGCGAGACCGATTGCCGCTTCGGCAGCGGCCACGGTGAGAACGAACAGGACGAAAACCTGCCCGGCCATGTCGCCGAGGAAGTGCGAGAAGGCGACAAAGTTCATGTTGACCGCAAGCAGCATCAGTTCGAGCGACATCAACAGCACGATCAGGTTCTTCCTGTTGAGGAAGATCCCGACGACGCCGATCGAGAACAGGATCGCGCCGAGGATCAGGAAATGCGAGAGTGTCAGCAAGGTTACCCCCAAGTATTCGTCTTTTTGGGCCGGCGGCCGGCAGGCCAACGGCGCCGGTTTCCCATCAGTCCCTGTCTTCCGCCGGCATCTGCAGAACGCGGACGCGGTCAGCCGCGCGCACGCGGACCTGCTCGGACGGATTCGTCGCCTTGCTCTGCCGTTTGCCGCGGTGCGTCAGCACGACCGCAGCGATGGTGGCGACCAGCAGGATGACGGCGGCGAGAATGAACGGATAGGCGTGTTCGCTTACCAGGAGCCGCGCCAGTTCCTTGGTGTTCGAGGCACCCGCGGCCATCTGCGGCGCGTCGGAAAGCGCCACGCCCATGTAGTTGGCGCTGAGCACGGCGCCCAGCTCGAAGAGCATGACCGCGCCGACGATGGCACCGAGCGGCAGGTAACGCCAGAATTTCTCGCGCAGGCGGTCGATGTTGATGTCGAGCATCATGACGACGAAGAGCAGCAGCACCATGACCGCGCCGACGTAGATGAGGATGATGCCGATG
>JAVFAT010000146.1:0-5157 GCA_034002385.1 Azospira sp.
GTGGCCAATTACTGGCTGTCGCATGTCTATCCGCCGGAGATCGGCCAGGCGCACCGCGACGCCGATCTCCACATCCACGACCTCGACATGCTCTCCGGCTACTGCGCCGGCTGGTCGCTGCGCCAGTTGCTGTTCGAAGGCTTCAACGGTGTGCCCGGCAAGCCGGAGGCCGGTCCGCCGAAACATTTTTCGAGTGCGCTCGGCCAGATGGTGAACTTCCTCGGCACGCTGCAGAATGAATGGGCCGGCGCGCAGGCGTTCAGCTCCTTCGATACCTACCTTGCGCCCTTCGTGAGGAAGGACAAGCTCGCCTACGACACCGTGCGCCAGGGGATGCAGGAGTTCATCTACAACCTCAACGTGCCGTCGCGCTGGGGCACGCAGACGCCGTTTACCAACCTCACCTTCGACTGGGTCTGCCCGGAGGATTTGCGCGAGCAGGTGCCGGTGATCGGTGGCAAGGAAATGCCCTTCACTTACGGTGAATTGCAGGCCGAGATGGATCTGATCAACCGTGCCTACATCGAGGTGATGGCAGCGGGTGATGCGCGCGGCCGCGCTTTCACCTTCCCGATCCCGACCTACAACATCACCGAGGATTTCCCGTGGGAGTCCGAGAACGCCGAGCGCCTGTTCGCCATGACCGCGAAGTACGGCCTGCCGTATTTCCAGAACTTCATCAATTCGGATATGAAGCCGAACCAGATCCGCTCGATGTGCTGCCGCCTGCAGCTCGATCTGCGCGAATTGCTGAAGCGCGGCAACGGCCTCTTCGGCTCGGCCGAGCAGACCGGCTCGATCGGTGTCGTGACGATCAACTGCGCACGCCTGGGGTTCCTGCACGCCGGCGACGAGGCGGTGCTGATGGCACGTGTCGACCGCCTCGCCGACATGGCGAAGGAGAGCCTGGAGATCAAGCGCAAGGTCGTGCAGCGGCTGATGGACGATGGCCTCTTTCCTTACACCAGGCGTTACCTCGGCACGCTGCGCAACCATTTCTCGACCATTGGCGTGAACGGCATCAACGAAATGGTGCGCAACTTCAGCGGTGGCACGATGGACATCACCCATTCCGAAGGGCAGGCGCTGGCGTTGCGCCTGCTCGACCGCCTGCGCGACAAGATGCGTAGCTATCAGGAAGAAACCGGCAATCTCTACAACCTGGAAGCGACGCCGGCCGAGGGCACCACCTACCGCTTCGCCAAGGAAGACCGGAAGCGCTGGCCCGGCATCCTGCAGGCGGGCACGGCGGAGAAGCCGTACTACACCAATTCCTCGCAGTTGCCGGTCGGTTTTACCGACGACCCGTTCGAGGCGCTGCTGCGGCAGGATGAGTTGCAGACGCGCTACACCGGCGGCACCGTCCTGCACCTCTACATGCGCGAGCGCATCTCGACGCCGGCCGCCTGCCGGCAGCTCGTGCGTACCGCGCTCTCCCGCTTCCGCCTGCCCTACATCACGATCACGCCGACCTTCTCGATCTGTCCGAAGCACGGCTATCTGGATGGCGAGCACGAGTTCTGTCCGAAGTGCGACGAGGAAATCCTCGCCGCCCGGAGCCGCGAGCAATGATTTTTCAACCACCGCAAAAGGAGCGTCCGTCATGTCCTTCGTCATCTCTGCTGCTGTATCCGAACTCAAACCCGGATCCCGTCCCGCCACCCTCCAGGATCACGAACGCCAGCGCTGCGAAGTGTGGACGCGCGTCATGGGATACCACCGTCCCGTTTCCGAGTTCAACCCCGGAAAACAGGGCGAACATGGCGAGCGCAGACACTTTGTCGAGCAAGGTGGGCTGCGGGGTACCGTCGGGTACGAACCCTGCGCAGCGGACTGCGCCAGGTGAGTATTTGGTGGTAGGCGGCCTCACGCCATTTACCACCATCGATTTCCCCGGCCGGCTCGCCGCCGTGGTGTTCTGCCAGGGTTGCCCCTGGCGGTGCACCTACTGCCATAACCCGCACCTGCTGCCGCGCCGCCACGGCAAGCTTGCCTGGCCGGCGCTGCTCGACTGGCTGGCGACGAGGCGCGGATTGCTCGACGGTGTTGTTTTCAGCGGTGGTGAGCCGCTGCTGCAGCGCGGTCTGGCGGCAGCGCTCGCCGAGGTGCGCGCCCTCGGTTTCGCCACCGCGCTGCACACCGCCGGCATTTATCCGGAGCGGCTCGCTGCCGTTCTGCCGTTGCTCGACTGGGTCGGTTTCGACGTCAAGGCGCCGTTTGACGAATACGCGCGCATCGTCGGCAGCGAGGGTGGCGCCGCCGCCCGTGCCGCCCTCGAAATGCTGCTTGCTTCCGGCCTTGATCACGAAGTGCGCCTGACCGTCGCGCCCGAAATCGACGCAGCGGCCGTTGAACGTCTGCGCAGCGAACTTGCCGGGCTGGGCGTCGCTCATCTCTCCTTGCAAACCTGCCGGCCGCCTGTGGCTCGCATGAATCATGAATCGTGATTCGCTCATGAATGTGGTGCTTTCACCGGTGCCGGGCGCCGCAGTGGCAAGGCCCGTGGCTGTGGACGCGATGGGTGCAAGCGACATGAAGGAAGCGGGCTGGAGCACAGGGTCGAACTTTCCGTGCTTGCCCGCCATCCTGCACGCGACGGCGGCGAACCGGGAGGCGATCGCGCGCCATCTGCTCGCCCTTGACGCCGATGACCGCTACCGGCGTTTCGGCCAGATCGTCGACGATGCGGTCATCCTGCGTCATGTGGCGCGAATCGATTTCAGGCGCGATGTCGTCCTCGTTGCAGTCGGTGCCGCAGGCGGCATCGATGTCGAGGTGCTCGGTCTCGCGCACGTTGCGCTCGATCCGCCGGTTGCCGAATTCGGTCTGAGCGTGCTTGCAGGTTGGCGTGGCCGTGGTTTTGGCCGACGCCTTTTCATCGGTGCGATATGGGCATCGACAGCGGCTGGCGTCGATTCGGTGAGTTGCGTCGCCGGCAATCCGGCGGTGCTCGACATGGCGCGCGCCGCCGGTCTCGGTATCCGCCTTTCTTCGGGTGAGCCGCGCGCGACGCTGTCCCTCCGCTGAATTACGGCGTTCCCGGAACCCTGCGGCCATCCGGCCGTCTATTTCCCTGGCGCTTCAGTTCTGCTTTCCTGCCGATGGTCGCCACTCTGTCCCGGGTATGATCGGCATCCGTTGTCGTTCCGAGGCACGCAATGTTTTCCCGTCGAATAGCGCAAGTAATCCTTTTCTTCATGCTTGGTGGTTTTCTGGCCGGTGCCAGCGCCGGCGACAAGGGTGGCGACCGTGGCAGCCAGCGCGGTAGCGACAGCATCGTCCTCGGCATGGGCTGTTTCTGGGGCGCCGAGCGGCGCATGGGCGAGTTGCCCGGCGTGCTCGACGTCGAGAGCGGCTACGCCAACGGCGAGGTGCAGGGGCGCTACCAGACGGTGCTGGCGCAGGAGAAGGCGCGCCGGGCCGGCGTTTCGTCGAAGCGCAACCACGCCGAAGTGGTCAAGGTGACTTTCGACCCGGCGAGAGTCAGCCTCGAAAAGGTGCTGATCCGGTTCTGGGAAAACCACGATCCGACGCAGGGCGACCGTCAGGGCAACGACGTCGGCAGCAATTACCGCAGCGCCATCTACACCCGCAACGACGCGCAGCGGGCTGTCGCCGTGAAGACCCGCGACGCCTACCAGAAGGCGCTGACGGCGCGCGGTTACGGGCCGGTCACCACCGAGATCGAAGCGCTGAAAACCTATTTCAAGGCCGAGGACTACCATCAGGATTACCTGAAGAAGAACCCGGACGGCTACTGCGGCCTCGGCGGCACCGGCGTCAAATACCCCGGCAACGAGGCCGCTGCCGTGGCGCCGGCGGTGGATGCGAAGGTGCAGCCGTCCCCGTCGCAGCCTTCGTCGCGCCTCGATGGCAAGGCGCTCGCCTTCGCGCGGCAGCTGGTCGTCTTCGAGGCCGAGGATTGCGCCTACTGCCGCAAGTTCAAGGACGAGGTGCTCGACCGCTGGCAATCGCCGGTGCCCGTCGTCCGCAGTCTGCACCCGGAAGCACCGACCGGCTGGACGCTGGAAAAGACGCTGTTCGCCACGCCGACCATCGTGCTCTTCGAGCAGGGCAGGGAAGTCTCGCGCTACACCGGTTACAACGGCGAGGCGACACGCTTCTGGAAATGGCTGGGCTTCCACCTGCTGACGCCGGCACAGCAGAAAATCGCCTTCGAGCAGGGCACCGAGCGCCCCGGCACTGGCTCGCACCTTGACGAAAAGCGCCCCGGCACTTTCGTCGATCCGATCACCGGCGCGCCGCTGTTCAGAAGCGATACCAAATTCGACAGCGGCACCGGCTGGCCGAGCTTCTTCAACCCGCTGCCCGGTGCCATCACGCTGCACGACGATTTCAGCGGCCGGATGAAGCGGATCGAGGTGAGGAGCGCCAGTTCCGGCATCCACCTCGGACACGTCTTCGACGACGGCCCGCCGCCGAGCGGCAAGCGCTACTGCATCAACGGCAACGTGCTCAAGTTCGTGCCGGACGAGGAGAAGAAATAGCGGGGCTGCGAGGCGGGAGTGTCTGCCCGGTTTCTCCGCCCGGCTTCTCCGTACGACTTCTCCGCCCGGCTTCGCCCCGCAGGCTTCGCTTCGCGGCTTTCATTCCGGAGGTTCTGCTTCACGCCCCCCGGATAGGCTGCCGGCTTGCCGCCCGTCGGGCTTCGGCTCTGGCCGGGCTTTCCTGATGCCTTTCCCTACCGCTGCGATGTGTCCGGCGGCACCCTGCGCGGTGCCGGAAAATCCCCTGACTGCGGTGTCGCCCCGGGTTTTCCGGCGCTCTGCCGGCGCGCGCTACCGGCTGTTCAGGGCGCTGCGCTGTCGACGCTGTCGATGATCCCCTCGCAGCCCGTGCCGCCATCGATGCGCGGGCCGGCGAGCAGCGGCGCCATGTGCCACAGCCAGACGGCGAAGGTGCCAATCCAGAGCAGTGATGAGAGCGCCAGCAGCAGGTTCGTCGGTGCGCCAGGCAGCGCCGTCGCCGCGCGCAGGACGGCGGCGGCGAAGAGCGCGGCGCCGCCGGCCGGCACCCAGGGGCGCTCGTCGAGTTCGTGGCCGCAGTGCATGCGGCCGGCGATGTTGAGCACCAGGTAGATGGAAATTCCCATGGCGCCGACGGTGAGCAGATGGCGGCCGGCGGAGACGCCGTCGC
>JAVFAT010000147.1:0-5151 GCA_034002385.1 Azospira sp.
CAAGGCGACCAAGGCGGCGGCGCGTATCGCCGCCGAGGGTATCGTCGGTATCGACATCGCGGCCGACGGCAAGCTCGGCAGCATCATCGAAGTGAACTGCGAAACCGATTTCGTCGCCAAGAACGATGACTTCCTGGCGCTGGTCAAGGGTTGCGCCGAGCTGGTTTCGGCCAAGAACCCGACCGATGTTGCCGCGCTCTCGGCGCTGCCGATGGGCGAGGGCACGGTCGAGTCGACGCGCGCCGCGCTGGTCGGCAAGATCGGCGAGAACATGTCGATCCGCCGCTTCGCCCGCGTCGAGGCCAAGGGCAAGCTGTTCTCCTACATCCACGGTGGCGCCAAGATCGGTGTGCTGCTCGACCTGGTCGGCGGCGACGAGCAGCTTGGCAAGGACATCGCCATGCACATCGCCGCCTCGAAGCCGAAGGCGCTGGACGCCTCGGGCGTGGCGCAGGAACTGATCGACACCGAGCGCCGCGTGGCCATCGAGAAGGCGCGCGCCGACAACAAGCCGGAAGCGATGCTGGAGAAGATCGCCGAAGGCACCGTGCAGAAGTTCCTGAAGGAAGTGACGCTGCTCGCCCAGGTCTTCGTCAAGGCCGAGGACGGCAAGCAGACGATCGAACAGCTGCTGAAGGCGAAGGGTGCTTCGGTCGCCGGCTTCACGCTGTACATCGTCGGCGAGGGCATCGAGAAGAAGGTGAACGACTTCGCTGCCGAAGTGGCCGCCCAGGCCGCTGCCGCAGCGCAGAAGTAAAAGCAGCGAGGCAACGACCAGACCATGACCGACGGCACGCCCAGGTTCAAACGCATCCTCCTCAAGCTCTCCGGCGAAGCCCTGATGGGCGGCGATGCCTACGGCATCAATCGCCAGACCATCGGCGAGATCGTCCAGGAGATCAAGGTGGTGGCCGACCTTGGCGTGCAGGTCGGCGTGGTCATCGGCGGCGGCAACATCTTCCGTGGTGTTGCCCCGGCCGCCACCGGCATGGACCGGGCGCAGGCCGACTACATGGGAATGCTGGCCACGGTGATGAACAGCCTCGCCATGCAGGATGCGATGCGCGTCGCCGGCATCAACTGCCGCGTGCAGTCGGCGCTGTCGATCGAGCAGGTGGTCGAGCCTTACATCCGTGGCAAGGCCATCCGCTACCTGGAGCAGGGCCGGATCGTCATCTTCGCCGCCGGCACCGGTAACCCGTTTTTCACCACCGACACCGCTGCCGCGCTGCGTGGCGCCGAGATCGGCGCCGAGATCGTGCTGAAGGCGACCAAGGTCGATGGCATCTACACGGCCGATCCGAAGAAGGATGCCGATGCCACCCGCTTCGAGCGCATCAGCTTCGACGAAGCCATTTCGCGCGGCCTCGGCGTCATGGACGCCACCGCGTTCGCGCTGTGCCGCGACCAGAAGCTGCCGATCAACGTCTTCTCGATCTTCAAGGCCGGCGCGCTCAAGCGCGTGGTGCTGGGCGAGAGCGAAGGCACGCTGGTCTATTGCTGAAGGAGTCCCCCCAATGATCGCCGACATCAAGAAAAACACCGAATCGAAGATGCAGAAGTCCCTGGAGGCGCTGAAGAGCGACCTCGCCAAGGTGCGCACTGGTCGCGCCCATACGGGTCTTCTGGATCACATCCAGGTCGAGTACTACGGTTCGCTGGTGCCGCTCTCGCAGGTGGCCAACGTGACGCTGGTCGATGCCCGCACCATCGGCGTCCAGCCCTGGGAAAAGCCGATGGTCGCCAAGGTCGAGAAGGCCATCCGCGATTCCGACCTCGGGCTGAATCCGGCGACGCAGGGCGAGTTGATCCGCGTGCCGATGCCGGCGCTGACCGAGGAGCGCCGCCGCGAGCTGACCAAGGTCGTCAAGCACGAGGGCGAGAACGCCAAGGTCGCCGTGCGCAACCTGCGCCGCGACGCCAACAACACGCTGAAGGACGGCGTCAAGGCGAAGACCATCTCCGAGGACGACGAGCGTCGTGCCCAGGACGAAATCCAGAAGCTCACCGACAGGTACGTCGCCGAAATCGACAAAATGCTCGCCCAGAAGGAGAGCGAGCTGATGGCGGTCTGAGCGCCCGCCGCACCCGATGCGCCGATTTTCCAGCTCGACCGAGGAAATTCCCGATGCCGGTGACGTGCCCCGGCACGTCGCCATCATCATGGACGGCAACGGCCGCTGGGCGAAGAAACGCTTCATGCCCCGCGTCGCTGGCCACACGCGCGGTGTCGAAACGGTGCGCGAGGTGGTACGCGCCTGCCTCGAACGCGGCATCGCCTACCTGACGCTGTTCGCCTTCAGTTCCGAGAACTGGCGCCGCCCTGAAGAAGAGGTGACGCTGCTCATGCAGCTTTTCGCGCGCGCCCTGCGGCACGAGGTGACGAAGCTGCACGGCCACGGCGTGCGCCTGCGCGTCATCGGCGATCTGTCGCGTTTCGATCCCAAGCTGCGCGACATGATCCGCGCCGCCGAGGAAAAGACCGCCGGCAATAACCGGCTGACACTGACCATCGCCGCCAACTACGGTGGTCGCTGGGACATCCTGCAGGCGGCCAACCGCCTGTCGCTGGCCGAGCCGGAAAAGGCCGGTTGCTGGCAGGAAAGCGACCTCGCCCCCTATCTCTCGATGCACTACGCGCCGGAGCCGGATCTCTTCATCCGCACCGGCGGCGAGGAGCGCATCAGCAATTTCCTGCTCTGGCAGCTTGCCTACACCGAGTTCCATTTCACCGGAATGCTGTGGCCCGAATTCAACGGCACCGCGCTCGATCAGGCAATCGAATCCTACCGCCGGCGCGAGCGCCGCTTCGGCCGCACCAGCGAACAGCTGCTCGCCGACCCGCATCCGCGCGTCGCCAGTGCAGCGGACGGGGCGGCCCGGACGGCCGACCGGCTCGATGCTTAGAACGCGGATCGTCACCGCGCTCGCCCTGCTCGCGGGCCTGCTGCCGGCACTCTTCCTTCTTCCTCCGCTCGTCTGGGCCTGGCTGATTGCCGTCGTCGCCGGACTCGCCGCCTGGGAGTGGGGCGGTTTCATGCGCCTTGGCGGCAGTGGCCGCGCGGCCCTCGGCGCCGGCTGTTTCCTGCTCTGTGCGGCGGCCATCCTCGGTTTCCCCGAAGCCCTCGGCGGCGAGGGCTGGAGCCTGGCCGTAGCGTGGGAACTCGGCCGCTGGCTGTACCTGCCGGCGCTCATCTTCTGGGTCTTTGCCCTGCCGCTCTGGCTGCGCCAGCGTTGGCCCCTGCCGGGCTTCCTCGGTGGCCTGGCGGTCGGCGCCGTCGTGCTGCTGCCGACCTGCCTCGCACTGGTGCAGTTGCGGCAGCTCGGCCCGGCGGCCCTGCTGGCGACGATGGCCGTCGTCTGGGCGGCGGACGTCGCCGCCTATTTCGCCGGTCGCGCCTTCGGCCGTCGCAAGCTGGCGCCGAACATCAGCCCGGGCAAGACCTGGGCCGGCGTCTGGGGCGCCGTCGCTGGCGTCCTCGTCTATGGTTTCGCCGCCGCCGGTCTGCTGCCCGAGGCGCTGCAGCGCGGCGGACTGCCGTTCTTCGCGCTGGCCCTCGTCGCGCTCACCGCGCTCTCCGTCGTCGGCGATCTGTTCGAATCGCTCCTCAAGCGCCAAGCTGGCATCAAGGACAGCAGCAATCTCCTGCCCGGCCACGGCGGCATCCTCGACCGTATCGACAGCCAGACCTCGACCCTGCCCTTCGTCGCGCTGCTCTGGCTTTTCCTTTCCTGAACCGGCATGACGCTCCAGAACCTGACGATCCTCGGCTGCACCGGCTCGATCGGCGTCAGCACGCTCGACGTGCTGCGCCGCCATCCCGACCGCTACCGCGTGATGGCGCTGTGCGCGCACCGGCAGGCCGACCTGTTGTTTTCGCAATGCCTTGAATTCCGCCCGCGCTTCGCCGTGCTTGGAGACGCGGAGGATGCGGCGGCCCTGCAGGCACGGCTCGCCGCCGCCGGCCTGCCGACCGAGGCGCTCTCCGGCGTCGAGGCGCTGGAACGGATGGCCGCGCTGCCCGAAGTCGACACGGTGATGGCGGCCATCGTCGGTGCCGCCGGCCTGCGTCCGACGCTCGCCGCAGCGCGTGCCGGCAAGAAGATCCTGCTGGCAAACAAGGAAGCGCTGGTCATGGCCGGCCCGGTGTTCATGCGCGCGGTGCGCGAGTACGGCGCCACGCTGCTGCCCATCGACAGCGAACACAACGCCATCTTCCAGTCGTTGCCCGAGGGCTTTCACGACGACCCGTCGCGCACCTTGGCGGCGCGCGGCGTCCGCCGCCTGCTCCTGACCGCTTCCGGCGGGCCCTTCCGCAACCATTCGCCGGAGGCGCTGGCGGGCGTCACGCCCGAGCAGGCGGTAGCGCACCCGAACTGGTCGATGGGGCGCAAGATTTCCGTCGATTCGGCGACGATGATGAACAAGGGCCTCGAAGTGATCGAGGCGCACTGGTTGTTCGGCATGGACGCTGAATGCATCGACGTGGTGATCCACCCGCAGAGTGTCATCCACTCGCTGGTCGAATACATCGATGGCTCGGTCATCGCCCAGCTTGGCAACCCCGACATGCGCACGCCGATCGCGCACGCGCTGGCCTGGCCGGAGCGGATCGAGGCCGGCGTCGCTTCGCTCGACCTGTTCCAGATTGCCCGCCTCGACTTCGCGGCGCCCGATTCCGAACGTTTCCCCTGTCTTGCGCTCGCCTTCCGCGCGCTACGCGCCGGCGGCAGCGCGCCGGCAACGCTGAACGCGGCCAACGAAGTGGCGGTGCAGGCCTTCCTCGACGGCGCACTCGGCTTCACCGGCATCCCGGCGCTGATCGCCGCCTGTCTCGATGAACTGCCGGCCGAGCCGCTGGCCGATCTCGACGCGGTGCTGGCGGCCGATGCGCGCGCGCGCGCCGCTGCCCGTTCCCATCTCGCGCGCCTCGTCGCGGCATGAACGAATGCGGGCGGCGGCCCGGCGCTTGCAGCGCTTTCCTCCGGGTGGCCCGGCGCCTGACGGAAGGAAACTGATCCGGTGAGCGACTTCCTGTTCTATCTCGCTGCCTTCGCTGTCGTCATCGGCGTCCTCGTCGTCGTGCACGAATACGGCCACTACGCGGTGGCCCGCTTGTGCGGCGTCAAGGTGCTGCGCTTCTCGGTCGG
>JAVFAT010000148.1:0-5132 GCA_034002385.1 Azospira sp.
GTACTTGTCGAGGCCGGCGAAGCCCATGAAGGCGAGCGACATCAGGCTGGCGGTGACCATGGCGATGGCGGTGCCCTTGAAGTGGACGGGAACGTCGGCGCCGTCGGTGCGTTCGCGGATGCCGGCGAAGAGCACGAGCACGAGCGAGAAGCCGACCGCGCTGCCGGCACCGAAGAGCAGCGATTCGACGAAGTTGTTCTTGTTGGCGATGTTCAGCAGCGGCACGCCGAGCACCGCGCAGTTGGTGGTGATCAGCGGCAGGTAGATGCCGAGTACCTGGTGCAGCACCGGGCTGGTCTTCTGGATGACCATTTCGGTGAGCTGGACGATGGCCGCGATGGTGACGATGAACGACAGCGTGCGCAGGTATTCCAGTCCGAACGGCATCAGCAGGTAGTGGTCGATGACGTAGCTGGCGCCGGTGGCGACGGTGAGCACGAAGGTCGTCGCCGCGCCCATGCCGAAGGCCGTTTCCAGCTTCTTGGAAACCCCCATGAAGGGGCACAGGCCGAGCATCTTCACAAGGACGACGTTGTTTACCAGAACGGCGCCGAGGAGGACGAAGAGGTAGTGGGTCATGGTCGCGGAATGATACGGGCGGCGAATTATCGGCTTTTGCGCTGTATCAAACAACCATTGGAAAAATAAGGGAATGGCCCTTGTTTCAGGGCTTTCGGGGCATTCTGGCGATTGCCTGCACCGCTTCGCCGACCAGTTGCGGGCCGCGATAGATGAAGCCGGAATAGAACTGGACGAGGCGGGCGCCGGCCGCGATCTTGCCGACCGCATCCTCGCCGCTCATGATGCCGCCGACGCCGATGATCGGCAGTTCGCCCTGAAGCGCGGCGGCGAGCTTTTTCACCACTTCCGTTGATGTCTCGCGCAGCGGCGCGCCGGAGAGGCCGCCGGTTTCTTCCGCATTGGCGCAGCCTTCGACGCCGGCACGCGAGATCGTCGTGTTGGTGGCGATGACGCCATCCATGCGGTGCCGCCGCAGCAGATCGGCGATGGCGGTGATCTGGCCGTCATCGAGATCGGGCGCGATCTTCAGCGCCAGCGGCACGTAGCGGCCGTGCGTGTCCGCGAGTCGCTGTTGCGCTGCCTTCAGCGGCGCCAGCAGCGCGTCGAGCGCCTCGTCGTTCTGCAATTCGCGCAGGTTCTTGGTATTCGGGCTGGAAATATTGACCGTGACGTAGCTGGCCAGCGGGTAGACCTTTTCCAGGCAGGCGAGGTAGTCGTCGGCCGCCTTCTCGTTCGGCGTGTCGAAGTTCTTGCCGATGTTGATGCCGAGGATGCCGCCCTTCTTCGGGAAATTCGCCGCCTGTACGTTGGCGACCAGCTTGTCTACGCCCTCGTTGTTGAAGCCCATGCGGTTGATGATTGCCTGCCGTTCCGGGATGCGGAAGAGGCGCGGGCGCGGGTTGCCCGGCTGCGGGCGCGGCGTGATGGTGCCGATTTCGATGAAGCCGAAACCGAGCGCGGCCAGCCCGTCGATGTGGTCGCCATTCTTGTCCAGCCCGGCGGCGAGGCCTACTGGATTGGGAAATTTGAGGCCCATCGCCTCGACCGTGCAGGCGGTGGCGGGCTGGGCGAGCAGGCAGGAAAGCCCCGAGCAGGAGAGGGCGGAGATGCCGCGCATACCGATGCCGTGGGCATCCTCGGCATCGAGGGCGAAGAAGAATTTGCGGATCAGTGGGTAGAGCATCGCGGAATTTTACCGCAATGCAGCATGAAATGCGGATTTGCCTTGGTTTGCCTTGCCTTGCGGGCTTTGTCCTGTTTTGCGGCTTGCCTCGCTCGGTCCGTTCAGCCGCCGCCCGGCAGCGGTCGCCATTCGCCGTCGATGAGTCCCTCGATCGGCCGGAAGCGCCCCTTGTAGGCCATCTTGCGGCTTTCCTCGATCCAGTAGCCGAGATACAGGTAGGGCAGGCCGAGGCTGCGGCACTGCGCCAGCTGCCAGAGGATGCCGTAGGTGCCATAGCTGGCGCCGGCCTTGTCCGGGTCGTAGAAGGTATAGACCGAGGACAGGCCGTCGCCGAGCACGTCGACGATGCTCACCATGCAAAGCCCGCGAGCGTCGGAGAACTCGATCAGCCGGGTGTCGACACGGCTTTGCAGCAGGAAGTGGGCGTACTGCTCGTGGCTGTCCTGATCCATGCCGCCGCCAGCGTGGCGGGCGTTCTGGTAACGCTGGTAGAGCGCGTAGTGTGTTTCGTCGAAGACCAGCGGCCGCTCGCTGGCGACGAGCTGGCGATGCGCGTGCCAGGCACGGCGCTGCGCGCGGTCGGGCGCGAAGCGTTCGACCGGCAGGCGCACCGGCACGCACTTGCGGCAATGCTCGCAGTGCGGCCGGTAGGTGAAGATGCCGCTGCGGCGAAAGCCCGAGCGCACCAGCTCGCCATAGACTTCGGGGCCGATCAGGTGCGTCGGCGTTGCCACTTGCGAGCGCGCGGCCTCGTCCGGCAGGTAGCTGCAGGCATAGGGCGCCGTCGTGTAGAACTGGAGCAGCGAGAACGGCAGCTGCGAGTCGTTGAGTCGGGACACGTCTCCTCCTCGATTCCGGCGCCAGCTTCAGCGTCGATGCCAGTCACCGGCGGCGCCGTCGACCGGCCAGGGTGCCGGCGGCCCGGCCTCGGCGACGAGTGCGGCGAGGCGCCCGGCGAATTCGCCGCGGGCAATCGTGCGTGCGCCGAGCGAGGCCAGGTGGTCGGTGTGCATCTGGCAGTCCATCATGCCGAATCCGCGCGCCGCAAGGAAGCGGGCAAGGTGGGCGATGGCGATCTTGGACGCGTTGCTGCGGCGCGAGAACATCGATTCGCCGTAGAACATGCGGCCGATGGCCACCCCGTAGAGGCCGCCGACGAGTTCGCCGTCGATCCGGGTTTCGACCGAATGCGCCCAGCCGAGTTCGTGCAGGCGGATGTAGGCGCGGCGCATTTCGGGCGTGATCCAGGTGCCGGGCTGGCCGGGGCGCCAGGTGTGCGCGCAGCCCTCGATCACCGCTGCAAAATCGCTGTCCAGACGCACTTCGTAACGGCCCGCGCGCAGGGTCTTGCCGAGCGAGCGCGAAACGTGGAACTCGGCCGGAAAGAGGACCATGCGGGGATCGGGCGACCACCAGAGGATCGGCTGGCCTTCCGAAAACCACGGGAAAATGCCTTGCCGGTAGGCGGAGAGCAGGCGTTCGGGCGACAGGTCGCCGCCGGCGCAGAGCAGGCCGTTGGGGTCGGCGAGGGCGCCTTCGAGCGGCGGAAAGGGCGCGTCGGCGACGAGCCAGGGAATCATTGCGCGCCTGCGATCCCCGCTGCGCCCGCCGTCCCCTGGCTGCGCGATGCCGCGCCGAAGGCGACGACGTGGGTGACGTCGAGGCGGATGCCGATGCGTTCGCCAAGCGCGTGATCGTGGTGCGAGGGGACCAGCGAGAGGATGCGCGCACCGCTCTCCAGGCGCAGCGTGTAGAGGATGTCGGCGCCGCGGAAGGCCTTGTGCACGACTTCGGCACGCAGCGTGCTGAGATCGTCGTGCACCACATCGTCGGGGCGCAGCAGTACGTCGACGCCGCCGGCCGCGTCGCATTCGAGCGGCGACTGCGAGCGCAGGCGGCCGAGTTCGACCTCGACCTCGTTCAGGCCGAGCACCGTGCCGGGCAGGAAGGCGCCGCGGCCGATGAAATCGGCGACGAAACGGTTGGCCGGCTGGTGATAGAGCCGGTAGGCGGTATCCCACTGCTGGATGCGGCCGCCGTCCATGACGCCGATTTCGTCGGCGACGGCGAAGGCTTCGTTCTGGTCGTGGGTGACCAGCACGGCCGTCGTTCCTTCGCGCTTGAGAATGGCGCGCACCTCGTGCGAGAGGCGTTCGCGCAGATCGACGTCGAGGTTGGAGAAGGGTTCGTCGAGGAGTAGCAGTTCCGGCCTCGGCGCCAGTGCGCGGGCCAGCGCGACACGCTGCTGCTGGCCGCCGGAAAGCTCGTGCGGGTAGGTGTTTCCCCGGCCGGCGAGGCCGACGGTGGCGAGCAGTGACTCGACGCGTTCGCTGCGCTCGCCCTCCGGCAGCGCCCCCAGCCCGAAGGCGATGTTGCCGGCGATGGTGAGGTGCGGGAACAGTGCGTAATCCTGGAAGACCATGCCGATTCGCCGCTTCTCCGGTGCCAGCGTGAAGCCCGGCCGGCTGACGGTGCGTCCTTCGAGGCGGATCTCGCCGCCGATGACCGGCTCAAAGCCGGCGATGCAGCGCAGGAGCGTCGTCTTGCCGCAGCCGGATGGCCCGAGCAGGCAGGCGATGCCACCGGTTTCGAGCCGGAAGGAGACGCCATCGACGACGCGATGCGTGCCGTAGCATTGCCGGATGTCGCTGAGTTCGAGGTGGGCCATGAGTGCGTTGCAGAGGTCGGGGCGTGCCGCCGGACGGGCGGCCGTGCGATGTTTTTTCGCGATGCCGCCTGCGGCGCGTCGGTCAATGGTCAATAAAGGCAGGCGCCCGATTATAATTCGCATTCATCCCGGATCGCCATGACCCCAACACGCTTCAGCCCACTGCTGCGCCTTTCCCTGCTTGTCGCCCTGCTCGTGGCCATGCCGGTGGCGAGTGTGCTGCTCAACATCCTTGCCGGCGGCACCGGCGACACCTGGCGACACCTCGCTTCGACGGTGCTGCCCGAGTACATCGTCAGCACGCTGTGGCTGTGCCTGGGCGTTGGCTGCGGCGTCATCGTCGTCGGCGTCGCCACCGCCTGGCTGACCGCCATGCACGATTTTCCCGGCCGCCGCGTCTTCGAATGGGCAATGGTGCTGCCGCTGGCGATGCCGGCCTACGTGCTGGCCTACGTCTATACCGATTTCCTGCAATTCGTCGGGCCGGTGCAGAGCTTCCTGCGCGAGACCTTCGGCTGGCGGCGGGGCGACTACTGGTTTCCGGAAGTGCGCTCGCTCGGCGGCGCCGTGGCGATGTTCGTCTGCGTCCTCTATCCCTACGTTTACCTGATCGCCCGCACCGCCTTCATCGAACGGGCGAGCGGGATGCTGGAGGCGGCACGCACGCTCGGCGTCGGGCCGTGGGCGAGCTTCTTCCGTGTTTCACTGCCGCTGGCGCGGCCGGCGGTCGCCGCCGGTACGGCACTGGCGCTGATGGAG
>JAVFAT010000149.1:0-5091 GCA_034002385.1 Azospira sp.
GCCGCGCGGCCTCGTCGTGCCGATCCTGCGCGACGTCGACCAGATGAGCATCGCCGACATCGAGAAGAAGATCGGCGAGTTCGGCCAGAAGGCCAAGGACGGCAAGCTCTCCATCGAGGAACTGACCGGCGGCACCTTCTCGATCTCCAACGGTGGCGTGTTCGGCTCGATGCTGTCGACCCCGATCATCAACCCGCCGCAGTCGGCGATCCTCGGCATCCACGCCACCAAGGACCGCGCCGTCGTCGAAAACGGCCAGGTCGTCGTGCGCCCGATCAACTACCTGGCGATGTCCTACGACCACCGCATCATCGACGGCCGCGAAGCCGTCCTCGGTCTGGTGACCATGAAGGAAGCGCTGGAAGACCCGGCCCGCCTGCTGCTCGGCGTTTAACGACAAAGGTCAACCACCAAGGCACCAAGACACCAAAGTTCACAAAAAAAACGTGAAACCTTGGTGCTTCTTGGTGCCTTGGTGTCTTGGTGGTGAAGATTTCAAGGAGCTTCCATGTCCAAACAGTTTGATGTTCTCGTCATCGGCGGTGGCCCCGGCGGTTACGTTGCCGCGATCCGCGCTGCGCAGCTTGGCTTTTCCGTCGCCTGCTGCGAATCCAATCCCTATGCCGATCCGAAGGGTGAGCCGCGTCTTGGCGGTACCTGCCTGAACGTCGGCTGCATTCCGTCGAAGGCGCTGCTGCATACCTCGCACCTGCTCGAGGAAGCCAGCCATGAGTTCGAAGCCCAGGGCATCAGCGTCGGCACGCCGAAGATCGACGTTTCGAAGATGATCGGCCGCAAGAGCACGATCGTCACGCAGCTGACCGGTGGCATCAAGGGCTTGTTCAAGAAGAACAAGGTGGCGATGCTCAACGGTCACGGTGCCTTCGTCGGCGCCGGCAAGGACGGCGGCTGGCAAATTCGGGTCGGCGACGAGGTCGTCGACGCGAAGCAGGTGGTCGTCGCCACCGGCTCCAAGCCGCGCCATCTGCCGGGCATTCCGGTCGACCAGAAGATCGTCTGCGACAACGTCGGCGCGCTCGACATCGACGCCGTGCCGAAGAAGCTCGCCATCATCGGCGCCGGTGTCATCGGCCTCGAAATGGGTTCGGTCTGGCGCCGCCTCGGTTCCGAAGTGACCATCCTTGAAGCGATGCCCGATTTCCTCTCGGTGGCCGATGTCGACGTCGCCAAGGAGGCGCTCAAGGTGTTCGCCAAGCAAGGGCTTGGCATCCACACCGGCGTCAGGATCGGCGAGGTCAAGGTCTCGAAGAAGGGCGTCGCCATCGACTACACCGACAAGGACGGCAAGGCGCAGAAGCTCGACGCCGACCGCCTGATCGTCTCCGTCGGCCGCGTGCCGAACACCGACGGCCTCAACGCCGAAGCCGTCGGCCTGCAACTGACCGAGCGCGGCCAGATCAACGTCGATGGCCACTGTCGCACCAACCTGCCGGGCGTGTGGGCGATCGGCGACGTCGTCTCCGGCCCGATGCTGGCGCACAAGGCGATGGAAGAGGCGGTGATGGTCGCCGAACTGATGGCCGGTCAGGCCGGTCACTGCAACTTCGACACCATCCCGTATGTGATCTACACCAGCCCGGAGATCGCCTGGGTCGGCAAGACGGAACAGCAGCTGAAGGCCGACGGCATCGCTTACAAGGCCGGCAAGATCCCGTTCCTGGCCAACGGCCGCGCGCTCGGCATGGGCGCGCCTGTCGGCTTCGTCAAGATGCTGGCCTGCGCGCAGACCGACCGCATCCTCGGCGTGCACATCATCGGCGCCAACGCCTCCGAACTGATCTCGGAAGCCGTCGTGGCGATGGAGTTCGGCGCTGCGTCGGAAGACCTCGCGCGCATCTGCCACGCCCACCCGACGCTGTCGGAAGTGGTGCACGAAGCGGCGCTGGCCTGCGACAAGCGGCCGCTGCATTTCTGATCCGGTCGCGGATTTCCGGTGCCCCGCCTCCGGGCGAGGGCATCGGAACCGTAGCCGCAAGACGGCGGCGGGCAGGAAGCCTTACGGCTTTCTCCCGCCGCCGTTTTTTCCTTTCGGGGTCCCGGTTCTAGGCTTCGGAATGTCTGCGAGGGCAGGGGTGATTCACGGGGCCGGCGAGTGTGGCCAAGGAACGTGGCCAAGGAGTGAGGCTGGGGATCGGACCTGGAGATCGAATACGCGAAGAGGCAGCGAAGAATGCTGCAAAGGCGGCGCTGCTTGCCGCCGCCTCGGGTGACGGATTCAGACGGGAATCAGACCGAGGCTCAGACGAGGATCGCCGCCGCCACGCGCCGCCCTTCGGCGGCGAGGATGTTGTAGGTACGGCAGGCGGCCTGTGTATCCATGACTTCCAGCCCGATGCGGGCGTTCATCAGCGGTTGCAGCAGTTCGGGGGGCGGAAAGCGCAGGCTGCTGCCGGTGCCGAGCAGCAGGATTTCCGGCGCCAGCGCGGCCAGTTGCGCGAAATCGGCCTCGCTCAGCGTGTCGATGCCGGCCTCCGTCCATCCTGGCAGCATCTGTCCGGGCAGCACGACGACATTCTTCCGGTGTTCGATGCCATTGACGGCAACGTAGCCTTCGCCGTAACCGGTGAAGATATTCAGCCCTCGGGCGTCGGAAAGATGGAGTTTCACGGTGGGTCGCAGTCGCAGCACACGAGGCGTTGGGGAAGGCCGCGATTATACCGGCTGATGGCCGATATTCAGGATCGCCGCCAGCCGGCCCGGCGGGAAGCCAGGCCGGCCGCAGGCGAGCCGGTCAAAATCGAGCGGCCGGTTCATGTCAGTATTTCGGTGACTACGCATCCAATGTTCTGCGACTACACATTGAGATGCGGCCTGGCTTTGATTTCTCCGCCCCGGCCCGCCTGCTGGCGGGTCGGGGCGGCACTCCTGCTGCCGCTCAGCGGAAGTTGTAGGAGAGAGTGACGCCGATCAGCTGCGCCTTGTAATCCGGGCTGAGCTGGTTGGTGCCGATGAGGTTGTTGGCCGAACTCACCAGAACGCCGTCGAGCGCGAAGTCTTTCGAGCGGTAGCGTTCATAGATGTACTTGACGTTGACCGACAGATCCCTTTGCAGCCAGTACTTGCCGAACAGTTCCAGCCGGCCCATGCGCGAGGTGATGTCGGGCAGGGGAACCGCCTGCTGTGCCACCGGCAGTGCCGCTCCCGTCTTCGTCTTGATCTCTCCCCGCGAATAGGCATAGGAGACATCGCCGCCGAATTCGTAGCGTTCGCTCGGTTTCAGGCGGAAGCCGAGACCCAGGGTGATCGTCCGGTCGTCGATGTCGTAGCTGTAGTCCTTGGCCGGGTTGAGATAGTCCGGCGCGAGGAAACTGGCTGAACTGAACTGTGACGAGCGCTGCTTCGAACCGTAGTCTTCCCAGGATGCGAAGAAGTGCGTGCTCAGATCGTCGGTGGCCGCCAGGTTGGCGTCGAAGTGCGCGGCCCAGCCGCCAGCCTCGCGCAGGCCGTGGTACGACTTGTGGTAGTCGTCGTTCTTGTAGTCGACGCCGAACTGGAGATCGAGCCGCTCCATCGGCGAGACGTTGGCGTAGGCCTGGATCTTGTCCCGCTTGCGCGGCGCGAGGAAGAAGCGTTTCTGCGTCGGGATGTTGTCCACGCCCCACAGGCCAGCGCCCGTCCAGTCGTTGGGAAATCCGGCCCTGAACGGCACGCTGGCGTCGTAGGTGCTGGTGTCGCGGTCGGAATAGGAGTAGGTGACGCCGCCGGAGGCCATGTCGCCGAAGCGCTGGGTGACGCCGACCTTGGCGGTGTGCTCGGTTTCCTTGTCGATCGGCTCGTAGGTCTTTTTCACCCAGTCATACTCATAGCCGAATTTCAGCCGGGTGCTGGCCGCCAGCCGCCAGTCGAGTTCGGCGGCGACCTGCTGCTTGGTGCTGCTGAACGGCAGGTTGTAGCGGACGTTCTTGTCTACCGCCATGAAGGCCGGTTGCACCGCCGAGTCACCACTGACCATGTGCCAGAGCGAGCGTGCGGTCTTGTTGTCGCGGTCGTCGTAGCGGTACGAGGCATTCAGGTGCAGCTTGGGCGCGAGCTTCGAGGTGAACTTCAGACTGGCGTGCGTGGTGTCGATCCGGCCGTCGAGCGAGTTGCGCGGCATCGCCGTGTTGATGAGGATGTTCGGGTTGCTGGTGTAGGGCAGGAAGTTGTCGTCCTGCAACATCCGGCCCAGACTGAAGGCGCCGGTCAGCCGTGTGTCCTTGCTGAACTGCCAGGCGCCGGAAGCGTTGATCTGGTGGAACTGGTTGTCCGGCGGCAGGCTGAGCTGTGCCCACTGCCCGGTCTGCCCATAGCCGGTGTTGGCGGTGAGGTGGGCGTTGGTATAGGGGTTTTGCCATCTCAAGGCGCTGTTTTCGTTCCTGAAGATCGAAGCGTAGTAACCGACCTGGAATTGCAGCTTCGGCGTCACGTAGCGGGCAATGGCCTCGAACTGGTCGGTGGTGTAGTCGATCGGTTCGGGTAGCACGGCAGCGCGCGGGTTGCCGCCGGTGCTGCCGATGACGCCGCCGATCAGACGGTCGCCTTCCTTGCGCTCGCGTTTGTAGTCGAAGACCACCTCCCAGCCGGCCGGCAGCCGCTTCGTCAACCCGAGGCCCAGCGTCTTGCGCGTGGACTCGATGTCGTAGGAGCGCATGCTGGTGGCCAGGCCGGGCATGGCCTTGGTCGATGCGCCGGGAACCCAGCCGGCGGGCAGGGCGAGGGCGGTGCTGCCCGGATTGACGAACGGCGTCTGGTAGCTGTCCGTCCATAGTTTGGGCAGTTCGTCGTATTCGAAGCGCAGCTTGAAGTTGCCCTGTTGGCCGCCCTCGACCCGCAGCGAGCGGGTATCGAGGCCGAGATTGCGGCCGACCACCTCGACCCAGTGCGCGTCGTCGGTGAGGCGCCGGGTGTAATCGATATTGACGATGGCGTGTGCGCCGGAATCGCCCAGGCCACGGTAATCGCCGAACTTGGCGTTGCCGGAATCGACGTGGCCGATGCCGCCCACGATGACGCTATCGGGGCGGAGCTGGCGGAGGACTTCGTCGTCTTCCTCGGCCGAGGCGGAAAGCGGCATCCCGAGGCCGATGACGG
>JAVFAT010000150.1:0-5059 GCA_034002385.1 Azospira sp.
GGCCGAAACCGACATCTTCATCACGCCGGGTTTCGCCTTTCGCGTCGTCGACCGGCTGGTGACGAAATTTCACCTGCCAAAGTCGACGCTGCTGATGCTCGTCTCGGCCTTCGCCGGATTCGACACCATCCGCGCCGCCTATGCCCACGCCGTTGCCGAACGCTACCGTTTCTTCAGTTACGGCGATGCGATGCTGCTGGAAAACAGTCATGGACGATGAAAAATTGCAGAACCACCAAGACACCAGGACACCAGGAATGCACCAAGGAAAGGCAGTGGCGGCATATGCATCCTGCTGCCGGCGTCGTCAGTCGGCTGAATCAGGCGCTCTTGGTGAACCTTGGTGTCCTGGCGCCTTGATGGTGAGATCCCGGTCATGAATTTCGAACTCATCACCACCGACGGCGCCGCCCGTCGTGGCCGCCTGACGCTCGCGCACGGTGCCGTCGACACGCCAGTCTTCATGCCGGTCGGCACCTACGGCACGGTCAAGGCAATGACGCCGCAGGCGCTGACCGACATCGGCGCGCAGATCTGCCTCGGCAACACCTTCCACCTGTGGCTGCGCCCGGGGCTGGAGGTGATCCGAGAGTTCGGCGGACTGCACAAGTTCATGGGCTGGGACAAGCCGATCCTCACCGACTCCGGCGGTTTCCAGGTCTTCTCGCTCGGCGAGCTGCGCAAGATCACCGAGGAAGGCGTGAAATTCTCGTCGCCAATCGACGGCGCCAAGCTGTTCCTGACGCCCGAGGAATCGATGCGGATTCAGCACGCGCTGAACTCGGACATCGTCATGATCTTCGACGAATGCACACCCTACCCGGCAACGCGCGACGAAGCGGCGAAGTCGATGCGCCTGTCGATGCGCTGGGCGCAGCGCTCGCGCGACGAACACAACCGGCTTGGCAACACGAATGCGCTGTTCGGCATCGTCCAGGGCGGCATGTACGAGGACCTACGCGACGAATCGCTGGCCGGCCTCGACGAGATCGGCTTCGACGGCATGGCCATCGGCGGCCTGTCGGTCGGCGAGCCGAAGGAAGACATGGCGCGCATCCTCGCGCACACCGCGCCACGCCTGCCGACGGGGAAACCGCGCTACCTGATGGGTGTCGGCACGCCGGAGGATCTGGTGCAGGCGGTGCAGGCCGGCATCGACATGTTCGACTGCGTGATGCCGACGCGGAACGCGCGCAACGGACATCTCTTCACCCGTTTCGGCGACGTCAAGATCAAGAACGCCGCGCACCGCCACGACACGCGGCCGCTCGACGAATCCTGCGACTGCTACACCTGCAGGAACTTCAGCCGCGCCTACCTGCACCACCTGTTCCGTGCCGGCGAGATTCTCGGCAGCATGTTGAACACCGTCCACAACCTGCACTACTACCAGACGCTGATGCGCGAACTGCGCGCGGCGATCGAGAGCGGCACGCTGGCCGCGCACGTCGCCCGCTTCTATGCCGACCGGGCGCGGGCGGCGCGCTGAGGCGTCCGGCCCGGCGGGCGGGGGGAAAGCCGGCCGGCGCTTCGGGTTCCCCGAGCTTCAGGGTAGCTGCGACAGATAGTCGGATACCGCTTTCGCTTCCATTTCGGTCAGGCGCGAGGCGACGAGGTGCATGGCCTGGTTATCGTTGGTGCGCGTGCGCTGATCGAATTCCTTCAGCTGCGTCACCAGGTAGCGTGAATTCTGGCCGGCCAGACGCGGCAGCGTCGTCGTGCCGTGGCCGTCGGCGCCGTGGCAGTCGGCACAGGCCGGCACGCCCGACCAGGTGTTGCCCTTGCGGTAGATGTAGCGGCCGACGGCGAGCAGCTCTTCGTCGGCGACGCGGTGCTGTTTTGCCGGCCGCTCGCTGAACCAGGCGGCGAGCGCGAGGATTTCGGCATCCGTGAGATCGGCGACCTGCGGCGTCATCGTCTCGCTCTGCCGCCGGCCGGCCTTGAAATCCTGCAACTGCTTGGCCATGTATTCGCGGTTCTGGCCGGCGAGCGACGGGAAGATCGGCGAGGCCGCCTGGCCCTGCGCGCCGTGACAGGTGGCGCACTGCCCGTTGATGCGTTCCTCGATGCTCATGGCCAGCGCGCCGGTGCTCGCCAGCGAAAACGCGATTGCTGCTGCCAGAGGGCGGAGATTCATTTTTTTCCTTTCGTGGATGTCGGGGAAGGGGGGAAACGACGAGGGTGAAAACGATATTGGCAAACGACGATTTTCGCTACCGGAAAGCCCCTCTTTTCCGAAGAATTCCTCATCCGGAGCGCTGCCGGGCAGGTGGTACAATGCCCCCCTTTTGCAACGACACAATGGAGACGACCCGTGCTGATTAGTGCCGCTTACGCCCAAGCCGCCGGAGCCGCAGAACCCACCGGCAGCATGCTGCAATTCCTCCCGATCATCCTGATGTTCGTGGTGCTGTGGTTCCTGATGATCCGCCCGCAGCAGAAGCGCGCCAAGGAACACCAGGCCATGCTTGCCGCGCTGGCCAAGGGTGACGAGGTGGTCACCGGCGGCGGCATCGCCGGCCGCGTCGTCAGGATCGGCGAGAATTACATCACCGTCGAGATCGCCGAAGGCGTCGAGATCAACGTGCAGAAGCCGGCCATCGCCCTGACCCTGCCGAAGGGCACGCTGAAAAGTCTGTGAGGAGGAAGGAGGGAGGAGTGAGGAGGGAAAACCTCGCCTCCCCTCCCCGCTCCTGACTCATCACTCATTACTCCTCACTCCTTCCGCCTCATGAACCGATACCCGCTCTGGAAGTACATCACCGTCCTCGTGGCACTGGTGATCGGCTTCGTCTACACGCTGCCGAATTTCTTCGGCGAATCGCCGGCCGTCCAGGTATCGAGCGTCAAGGCGACGATCAAGGTCGACACGCGCACGCTCGAACGCGCCGAATCGGCGCTCAAAACCGTCGGCATCAGCCACGACGGCATCTTCCTCGACCAGACCGGCGTCAAGATCCGCCTGAAGACGACGGACATCCAGCTGCAGGCGAAGGATGTCCTCGAACGGCTGTTCAACCCCGATCCGCAAGACCCGCAGTACGTGATCGCGCTGAACCTGCTGCCGGCCTCGCCGGCGTGGCTGACCAGCCTCAACGCGCTGCCGATGTACCTCGGCCTCGACCTGCGCGGCGGCGTGCACTTCCTGCTCGAAGTCGACATGCAGGGGGCGACGACCAAGCGCCTCGACGCCACCGCCGCCGACCTGCGTACCCTGCTGCGCGACAAGAAGATCCGTCATGCCGGCATCGGCCGCGATGGCGAGCGCATCGTCGTCCGCTTCCGCGAGGAAGAGGCGCGCACCCAGAGCCGTAACGCCATCGTTGACAACCAGCCCGACCTGCAGCTTTCCGAGCAGGCCGAAGGCGACGAGCTGCGTCTGGTGGCGACGCTCAGGCCGGAGGCGCTCAAGCGCATCCGCGAAGACGCGATCAAGCAGAACATCGTCACGCTGAACAACCGCATCAACGAACTCGGCGTCGCCGAGCCGGTCATCCAGCAGCAGGGCGCCAACCGCATCGTCGTCCAGTTGCCGGGCGTGCAGGACGTGGCCAAGGCGAAGGATCTGATCGGCCGCACGGCAACGCTCGAAGTGCGCATGGTCGACGACGTGGCAACGCAGGGCGGTGCCGCCTTCGGTGTGGACGTCGTGCCCGAGCGCAACCGCGACGGCACCGAGACCCCGGTGGCGCTCAAGAAGCAGGTGGTGCTCACCGGCGAGCGTTTCACCGGTGCCGAAGCCACCTTCGACCAGAACCACCAGCCGGCCGTCTCGGTCAACCTCGACGCAGCTGGCGGCCGCGTCATGCGCGACGTGACGCGCGAGAACCTCGGCAAGCTGATGGCCATCGTCCTCTACGAAAAGGGCAAGGGCGAGGCGATCTCGGTGGCACGCATCCAGGGCGAGTTCGGCAACCGCTTCCAGATCACCGGCCGCTTCTCGCCGGAAGAGACGACGCGGCTGGCCATCCTCATCCGCTCCGGCTCGCTCGCCGCGCCGATGGAGATCATCGAGGAACGCACCATCGGCCCGTCGCTCGGCGCCGACAACATCAAGAAGGGCTTCGACTCGACGCTGTGGGGCTTCGTCGCCATCGCCGCCTTCATGATCGCCTACTACATGCTGTTCGGCGTGATTTCGGTGATCGCCCTCTCGGCCAACCTGCTCTTCCTCGTAGCCCTGCTCTCGATGCTGCAGGCGACGCTGACCCTGCCGGGCATCGCCGCCATTGCGCTGACGCTGGGCATGGCCATCGATGCCAACGTGCTCATCAACGAGCGCATCCGCGAAGAGCTGCGTGCCGGCGTGCCGGCGCAGATGGCCATCACCGCCGGCTATGAGCGCGCCTGGGCGACGATTCTCGACTCCAACATCACGACGATGATCGCCGGCCTTGCCCTGCTCATCTTCGGCTCCGGCCCGATCCGCGGCTTTGCCGTGGTGCACTGCCTCGGCATCCTGACTTCGCTGTTCTCTGCCGTGGTCGTCTCGCGCTCGCTGGTCAACCTGATCTACGGTCGTCGCAAGAAGCTCGCCTCGCTGTCCATCGGCCAGGTCTGGAAGCCCGAGGGCGATACCGCCGCAACGGCGGCGAAATAAGGGGAACGCATCATGGAATTCTTCCGCATCAAGAACGACATCCCCTTCATGCGCCATGCGCTGGTGTTCAACATCATTTCCGTTGTCACCTTCGTGCTGGCCGTGTTTTTCCTGGCCACGCGCGGCCTGCACCTGTCGGTGGAATTCACCGGCGGCACGCTGGTCGAGGTCACCTACGAGCAATCTGCCGACCTGGAGAAGATCCGCGGCGCGCTGCGCGAATCGGGCTACACCGACTTCTCGGTGCAGAACTTCGGCTCCTCGCGCGATGTGCTCATCCGCCTGCCGCTCCGGGACGAGCAGAACACCGCGCGCATGGGCGAGGCGGTGATGGCGGCGCTCGACAAGGCGGCGCCCGGCGCCACCCTTTCGCGCGTCGAGTTCGTCGGCCCGCAGGTCGGCAAGGAGCTGGCCGAGAACGGCGCGCTGGCGCTGCTGCTGGTCATCATTGGCATCGTC
>JAVFAT010000151.1:0-5035 GCA_034002385.1 Azospira sp.
GCCGTCATCGCCGCCAGGCGCGGCACCAGTTCCTCGTCGAGGCGCGCGCGCAGGCCGCGCGCGGCCCAGGCCCAGGCGCCGGCGGCAACGGCATAGGCCGGCAGATAGGTCTGCGGCGAGAGGAAACCGTCCGGGATGTGCATGGGCGGTCAGCGGCGCGCCGGCAGCGGCAGATCGCTCATTGCCGGCCCCGCTTTTTCTGCCGGAGCTGCACGAGGCCGAAGACGGCGAGCAGCAGGCCGAGGCCGAACAGGATGCGTGCCGGCCGCTCGTCGGCCGCCACCGGTGCGGCATCGGCCGTGGCCGGCGACGGCAGGCGCAGGTCGACGCCGTGGCCGTCGGCCGAGAAGGCGCGCAGGCGCGCTTCGCCCACGACCGGCGCCAGGAAGACGGCGCGACCGGCAGCGTCGGTGCGGCCGACGACGAGCGGCGGGCCGGATGCGTCGCTGCGCACCTCGAAGGCTTCGAAGGAGAAAGGCTCGCCGTCGGCGTAGGTCAGCGTCACCACCGTCGCCGGCGCCGCAACGACGGTGGCGTTCACCTCGTGCGCCCCGACCGGCAATGAGGCCAGCAAGAGGGCGAACGGCAGGCAGGGCTGCGACACCATGCGTTTCATCGTTTCTCCGGGAAAGAGGCGTCCGATCATGCCACAGGCCGCTGCTTGCCGAGCGCCATCTCAGCGGGCGCTCTCGAAAACCAGGTTGGCCGCTGCCGAATAGTGGTCGGCGCGCGCGTCGCCGTGCAGCTCGACCTTGTGGTTGACGACGATCATCTGCCGGCCGGCCGTTACCGGAACCGCCGCGCGGCCTTCGGCGTCAGCCTCGACCGGCGTCTCCTTGCCGTGTCCGGCGCGTGCGAGCCTGGCGCCGGCGAGCGGCCGGCCGCCCCAGAGCACGCGCACCGGCAGCGTGCCGCCGGCACGCGGTGCCGTCGCCACCAGCGGCACGATTTCCAGGCGTGCGCCCTGCGGTCGGGTCGCCGCCGCGCTCCAGACCGGCAGCGTCTTGCCGAACTTGACCGAATGCGTGGCGGCGAGCGCGCCCGGCACTTCGTTCTTCGGCAGGTTCTTCGATCCTTCGGTGGTCTTCGTCCAGTAACCGTTGTCGAAATGCAGGGCGAGCAGCGCCGGTCGGCCGTCGACGCGTGCGCTTGCCGGCGAAGCGGTGAGATCGAGGCTGACGACGAGCGCAGCGCCGTTGGCGTCCACGGCACTCAGCGCCCGCAGCTTCTCCGGCGCGTAAGGCTCCGCCTTGTCGTCGTGGCCATAGCGCACGACCCAGGAACCGTCGCGCGACTCCACCCAGGCGTCGTGGGCAAAGGCCGGCTGGCTGCCGAGAAAACCGGCGGAGAGGGCGGCGCAGAGTGCAGCGGGGAAGGGAAAGCGACCGCAGGGAAAACTGCGGAAAACGTTGCGCAAGGCGCCGTAAAAAAAACTGCCAAAAAAACTGCGGGAAAGGCCGTGGAAAAGGCCGTGACAAAGGTCGTACAAGAGGCCACGGGAGGGGCCAGAGAAGGCGGCGGCAAGGCGTGTCGGGCTTTTCTTCATGGTCGTTCTCCGGATCAGAATCTGTAGCTTGCCGTCAGGCCAAGGTCGACCTTCGGGCGCGGATCGAGTGTGGCGCCGGCCTGCTCGCTGGCGAAGCGGCGTGGCTGGAAGACGCCGGACACGGTGTAGCGCCAGCGGCCCTGCTCGTAGGTGGCGCGCAGATCGTAGCGGACGTAGTCGCGGCTGTAGCGCGGCGTCGCGCCGGCGCCGACGTAGTAGGGCGCACCGGAGAGCAGGAAGGCGTCGCCGTTGACCAGCAGGCGGCCGCCGGCGAACGGCGTCGTGTATTCAAAACCGAGACGCCAGGTGTCCTCGGGCAGGCCGGCGATCAGCTTCTGCCCGGCGGCGGGCGGATTTTCGACGCGCCCGCGCACCTTGCCGTAGCTGCCGTAGAAGATCAGCGCATCGCTGGCGAAGAACTGCGCCTCGACTTCCCAGCCGTCGCGCCGCGTGTCGCCGATGGAGGCGAAGATGCCGCTGCCGGGCAGCGTCTCGCGGATCTCGCGCTGGTTCTGCGAGCGGTAGCCCGAGGCCGAGAGCTTCACCCGTTCGCCGAGCAGCGCATTGAAGCCGACATCGGCGGCCTTCACCTTCGGCGGGCGCAGGTGTGCGAAGGACTGGCCGCCAGCGGCACCGAGCAGGCCGTTGCCGGCGCCGGCCGGTGAGAGTTCGCGCTCGGCCGGCGAGCGGATGCCCTCGCCGATGTTGGCGAAGAGGTCGATCGCCCGGTGCGGTGTCCATACGAAGCCGGCGCGTGGCGTCGTCGCCGATTTACGGTAGTCGACCGACGCCGCCGGCTGCTTGCGGTTCTCGATGTCGTAGTCGAAGACGTCGGTGCGCGCGCCGCCGACCAGCTTGAAGCCGTCGAACAGGCGATACTGACCCTGCGCGAAGACGCTGTAGCTCAACAGGTCGAGATCCCAGTAACTGTTGTAGCGGCCGCTGGCGCCGGCGGCCCGGCGTTCGTTGAAGCCTGTGCCGCGGTCGGCGCGCAGTTCCGTGCCGAACGCCAGCGTGGCGCGATCGGAGAAGAGCAGGTTGTAGAGCAGGCGACCGCCGAACATCGTCCGGTCGTCGTTCTGCACGTTCAGCGCCGCCGGATTGCTGCCGACCGGATTGGCGCGCCGCTTCTCGTAATGCTCGATGAAAGCTGTCGCATGGAGTCCGGCTTCGCCCTGCGCCGGCGTTCGCGTCAGCACCAGCCCGTAGCGCTCGGCTTCGCCCCACAGCTCGGGGGCGTTCGGGTCGCGGTCGCGTGGGCCGACGGCGCCGCTGCGCAGGCCGTTGTAGCTCAGGTAGCCGGGTGCGTCCCAGTCCGAACGGTAGTAGCTGCCGCGCAGCGCCCAGACGGCACCGCCGAAGCTGCGGGAAAGCTTGGCGAAGACGGTGCCGCGCAGCGAGTCCGAGTTGTCGCGGTAGCCATCGGCGCGATGGATGTCGGCAACGACGAAGTGCTTCGTGCCGTTGTCGGCGGCAGCGGAGTGCACGAGGCTGCCACGCGCCGTGGCGTAGCTGCCGATGCTGCCGGAAACGCCGGATTCGCCCGCGCTGCGGGTAACGATGTTGATCGCCCCGGCCCGGTTCTGGTCGCCGAAGAGCGCCGAGAACGCCCCCTTGATGACTTCGATGCGCTCGATCATGTCCGGCGTCAGCCAGGAGAGATCGCTCATGCCGGAGCCGCCCTGGCTGGCCGACGGGATGTTCTGCGGCACGCCGTCAACGTGGATGGCGACGTCGGAACCATGGGCACCGGTGCCGGTGAAGCCGCGCATCTTGATCGGGCTGCCGATGTCGCCCTGGCCGAAGCTGTAGGCGTTGATGCCGGACACGCGACGCAGCAGATCGGCGTAATCGCGGCCGACGTTGATGCGCTCGATCTGCTCGCGGTCGATGACCGTGACCGCCGCCGGCAAGGCATTGGCCCGCAAGCCGAGGCTGCCCTTCGGCTTTTCGCCGGCGGCACTGACGGCGACCTCCCCGAGCTGCGCCTCGGCGCCTGCGCACGCGGCCGCGAAGAAGCTGCCGAGCAGCAGGGCGCACTTTGCTTTCCGGCACTGCTTCATGAATTGCCCCGAAGTTCTCTCACGACATCCTTCCGCACACAGTCCCCGCGCGTCGCCGGCACGCCGAAGGAGCGGCGCCATGAAATGCCGGAAGTATAGTCGCGCTTATGACGAATTTTGAAACACTTCTTAAATTGCGACCAACAGAGCAGCCCGGTCGATGCCGCGAATTCATGTGCGGAACCGGAAAAACAGGGAAAGCAAAGCGCGTGAGGGGCGCGAGAGGGTTTGGGATGGCAGGCCGGCGGGCTGCGCCGTCAGCGCGCCGGCCGCAGGTGTACGTGGTGCGTGCCGCGCCGCCCGCCCGGCTTGTAACGGTGGGCGTGCCCCTGTCCGACGTCGACGGCGACGAGGTTGAGCTTGCCGTGACGCACGCCGCGTTCGGCCATCAGCATTTCCGCGAAGCGGCGCACGACGGCCGTCGGCCCCTGCAGGAAGGTGCTTTCGAAACAGCTTTCGTGATCGAGGTGGGTATGCAGGGTGGCCACGGTCAGGTCGTGGTGCTGGTGCTGGAGCGCCATCAGCCGCTCGGCCAGTTCGCGCTCGTGGTGGTTGTAGACGTAGGAGAGGTTGGCGACGCAGTGCGGCGCGTCATCGTTCGTCAGCCGCCAGGCTTCGAGCTGGGCGCGGATCAGGTCGCGCACCGCCTCCGAGCGGTTGGCGTAGCCGCGCTCGGCGATCAGCCGGTCGAACTCGCTGGCAAGGCCGGCGTCGAGAGAGATGGTGAAGCGTTCCATCTGGCTATCGTAGTGGAAGCCGCCGGGAAAAGACAACGCGGGGACAGGACGCGGAGAATGGGCAACGCGGGGAAATTGCACGAGCGGCGTGGATGAGCCGCGCGCATGGGCAGCGCAAACACCCGACGCAAGGACGCAAATGAAGAACGGCAATGTCCGCTGCGGAAGACGGGCAGGGCGGCGCCGTTTCAGCGCAGCAGGCCGGCGGCGCGCAAGCCGTCGGCGATGCCTTTGGCCATCCGGCGGTAGCCCTCGGCATTGGGATGGATCGGATCGGCGCGCCATTCCGCCCGGCCGAGCACCTCGGCGAAGATACCGTCGATCACCGGCACCGCCTCTTCCTCGCCGAGTTCGGCATAGATCGGTGCATCGGCAGGGCGGCGCGTCATCGCGCCGAGCAGTGACAGTTCAGGCACGGCGAGCAGAACCGGCTGCGCGCCGGCCGCCCGGATGGCGACGACGATGCTGCGCAGATCTTCCTTGACCGCCGACTGCGGGCGACGCCGGAGGAAATCGTTGCCGCCGATGCCGACGATGACCAGCGCCGGCCGGTGCGCATCGAGCAGCGCGGCGATGCGCTCCCGTCCGGCGGCGGCGGTATCGCCGGGAATGCCGGCATTGACGACCTGCCAGCCGCTCGCCCCGGCCAGCCGCGTCGGCCAGTCTTCGCCCGGCGCCGCGCCGGTACC
>JAVFAT010000152.1:0-5029 GCA_034002385.1 Azospira sp.
GAACGATCAGCAGGCAGGCGATGGCGGTGAAGGCGAACCATTGCTCGCGCCAGTCGAGCCACTGGCTCATGACGGCGACGGCGATGGCGCAGCCGGCGATGCCCAGCCCGATGCCGGCGAAGTGGATACCGAGTTCGCTGCGGTGGTGGTGGCGGATCAGCCAGTTGAGGATCAGCCCGGTGCCGAGCAGCATGCCGGCAGCCGATGACAGCCCGGCGACGAAGCGCGACAGCGCCCACACCGCAACATGGTCGGACAGCCCCATGACGACGGTGCTGGCCACCGCCAGCAGCATGCCGATGCGGTACAGGCGGTCCTTCAGCACGAGGTCGGAGATCAGCGAGGCGATCAGCGCGCCGGCGAGGTAGCCGGCGTAGTTGATCGCCGCCAGCCAGCCGGCTTCGGCAACGCCGAGTCCCGCCTGCTGCTGCATCAGCGGCAGCAGCGGCGTGTAGGCGAAGCGGGCGACGCCGAGCACCAGCAGCAGGCTGAAGATGCCGGCGCCGAGCACCTTGAGGCGGGCCAGGCGCGCCGCGTCGTCGTGCCCATCGTGTGCGCCGTGCGCAAGGTGTCCCCCGTTTCGGGAAGGCGTCGTGTCTCCGGGTCGGTTCATTCCGCTCATCTGCCGGCTCGTCCGTGTCGTTTTTGTCGGCCAACGATAACCCGGCTAAACTATCTCGACAAATGAATTGTTGAGAACGAAACGTTCTCTGTACGAGATAAAAGAGAGGTGCCGGATGGAACTGGTCGCACTCCGTACTTTCCAGGCGGTGGTCGAGGAGGGCGGCATTCTTGCTGCCTCGCGCAAGCTGAACACCGTGCAGTCCAACGTCACCAGCCGCATCCGCCGGCTGGAAGAGGAGCTCGGTGCAGAGCTGTTCTTTCGCAAGGGGCGCTGTCTCGAACTGGCGCCGTCCGGGCGTGTGCTGCTCGACTACGCGCGACGTATGCTGGCGCTCGAGCGCGAGACCAGCACCGCGGTGAAGCAGGCCGGCGAGGCCGCCGGCGAACTGCGCATCGGTGCCATGGAGACCTTCGCCGCGCTGCACCTGCCGAACGCGCTGAAGAGCGTCTGCGCGGCGCACCCGCGCGTTGATCTGCGCGTATTCACCGACACCAGCGCCCGGCTGATCGAGCGCGTGCTGGCGCACAAGCTCGACTGCGCCTTCGTCGCCGGGCCGGTGATCCATCCCGAACTGGATTTCGACGAACTGGTCGTCGAGGAACTGGTGCAGGTACATGCGCGCGGCGCCGATCCGGTGCGGCAGCCGCTGATCCTCTTCCGCGAGGGCTGCGCCTACCGCAGCCGGGCGCTCGCCTGGCAGCGCGCCATCGGCCATGCGCTGGCCGATGTGATGGAGTTCGGCACGCTCGAAGGCATCCTTGGCTGCGTCGCCGTCGGGCTGGGCTGGACGCTGATGCCGCGCCGCGTCGTCGAGCAGTCGCCGCACGCTACCGAACTGGTCGTCGAGGCGGTGCCGGCGGAGATCGGCCGCGTGCCGACCGGCATGGTGCGGCTGCGCAACGGGCCGGCGATGGCGGCACTGGCGACCCTCGGCGAGGCCGTCGCCGCTGCGGCACGCCGCTGAACCTGGTGCCGTGACCGCCGCTGCAACTGCCGCTACCGCTGCACCCGCCGCCACAACCGCCGACTACGCCTGATGTCCGCCGCCCGCCCCTGGTACCTCTACCTGATCGAATGCGCCGACGGCAGCATCTACACCGGCATCGCCGTCGACGTCGCGGCGCGCTACGCCGCCCACTGCAACGGCACCGGCGCGCGCTACACGCGCTCGCACCCGCCGGTACGCCTGCTCGGCTACGAGGCACACGCCGACCGCTCGGCGGCGTCGAAGGCCGAGTACCGGATCAAGCGCCTGAGCGCCGCCGGGAAGCGGTGCTATGCGCTGACCTTGACGGTGCCCTGAATCCGGTTTGCCCGGATCGCCTTCACTTGACGCGGATTTCCACCCGGCGGTTTCTCGGCTCCGGTTTCCCGGGTTTCTGGGGAACCAGCGGTTCGCGCTTGCCGCGTCCGACGACGCTCACGTCGCGCAGGGTGATGCCCTTGGCCTTGATTGCCGCCAGCACGCTGTTGGCGCGCTTGAGCGAGAGTTCGTCGTTGACCGCATCGCGGCCGACATCGTCGGTATGGCCGATGATGACCATCTCCGGCGCCGGCAGGGTCTGCATCTCTTCGAGAATCCTGTCGAGCAGCGCCTGCGATTCGCGCGTCATCTGCGTTCTGCCGAATTCGAAATTGAGCGTGTAGGAACGCGGGTGCGGCGGCAGCGCTTCGTTGACCGCCCGGTAACGGGTGGCGACGGCGGTGGCGTCGGTGGTTCCGGTTTCGATCCGGCGGCCGACACTGGCCACCGCGTAGGGCTGGTCGAGCACTGCCTCCTGGCCCTTCGAGCGCACGACGATGGCACTTGGCGTGCCGTCTTCCTGCGGCAGCAGGACGATGCGGTCGGGCGTGGCGCAGCCGACCAGCAGGATCGAGAGAACGACCGCGAGCGGCAGGCCGCGCTCGCGGAAGGGGTTAGCGCTCATCGGAAACCTCGACGATGAAATCGGTGCCGCGGATGCCGATCGTCGCCGTCGGCGTGTTGACCTTGATCGCTTCCGGATTGCGCCGGCCGATCAGCCCGGTGATGTAACGCAGCGTGCCGCGCAGGATCGAGGTCTCGACCGCGCCTTCGCGGGTCGTCGGGTTGTAGGCGAAGCCGTTGACCACCATCGTGCTGTTCGGCCCGAGGCTCAGCAGCGTTTCGTCGCGCATGCTGATGCCGATGGCGCCTTCGCCGGTCACCCGGACGCGGTCGCCGGCGAACACCGGTTCGCCGACGCGCGCCTCGATGCCGCTGCCGGCGCGTTCGATGCGCACGTTGCCGTGCACGGTCTTGATCGTTCCCGCGTCGTTTTCCGTCAGTGCGTTTCCGCCGCCAGGCGCAGGCCAAGCCCGATGAACAGGAGGCCGGTGGCCCGGTTCATCAGCCTGTCGGCACCTTCGCTGCGGCGCAGCCAGCCGCCGATATGGCCGGCGAACCAGCCGATCAGGCCGAAGACGAGCATCGTCTGCACGGCGAACAGGATTCCGAGGATCGCCGATTGCGCCATCGCGTACGGACTGCCGGTGGCGACGAACTGCGGCAGGAAGGCGAGGAAGAACAGGGCGACCTTGGGGTTGATGGCGTTGGCGATGAAGCCCCGACGCAGGTGGACGGCAAGCGGTGTCGTATCGGAGCCTGTCGCCGCCGTGGCCGCGATGCGCGTTTCCCGCCCGGCGGCGCGGAGCGCCTGCCAGCCGAGCCAGCACAGGTAGGCCGCGCCGGCCATCCTGAGCGCGGCAAAGGCCGTGGGCGAGGCCGCCAGCGCGGCGGAAACGCCCAGGCTGGCCCACAGGGTATGGGTCAGGCAGCCGAGCGCGCAGCCGGTGCCGAAACCGATCCCGGCCCGCCGCCCGCGCGCCATGCCCAGACTGAGCACCGACAGGTTGTCCGGGCCGGGCGCCAGCGTGATGAGCAGGGCGGCCAGCAGGAAGCCGGCGAGCTGGGCGAGGGTCAGGTCGAAGGGCATGGTGCGGTGCCGGGAGGCAGGGAGGAGGGAATGAAGGCTGGTGAATACGGGGAAAACGGGATGCGGAATTGTGCCTGAATTTTCATGTCATCGGATGCGGCATGATGCGCGGCGGATTGGCGCGCAAGCGGGCTTTGTTCATCGTTCTTGCACTGTAATGAATGATGGGTTTACCGCAGACCGCTTCGGGCACAGAGACACAGAGACACAGAGGGCACAGAGAGTGCCGACAGAATGGTTTTTTCTGCGTTTTCTGTGTCTCCGTGTCCTCTGTGATGAGCCGATGAGGGTGGTGGCTACGGGCGGCGCACCTTGTTCCGTTTGGTGCCTGCCGCAGCCTGCCGGAGCGACGGAAGATACGGCGTTCCGCGATGTGTCGGGGCTTGTCAGGCTGGCTCGATGAATCACGAGAATCACGGTGTCCCATGCCCGAACGCGCTGCAACCGTACTCATCGCACAAGCGCTGCCGCTTTCCGTTTTCGCTTGGATCAACAGGGGCTGGTGTCTTTTCCGGGCCTTGCGCGCCGGCGGGGGCGGTCGATGAAGCGCTGCGGGGCGAGGGCGGCGGCGAGACTGCGGTCGAGGATGCCGGGGCTGCCTTCGATGGCATCGGCGATCAGTTCGCCGGCCAGTGCCGACCAGACGATGCCGCGTGCGCCGAAACCGTTGGCCAGCCACAGGCCGGGCGGTGCCGGGGCGTCGCCGAGTTTGGGCACGGCGCCGACGATCGGCAGGCGGTCGGGCGAGGCCGGGCGGAAGCCGGTGCGGCCGGGCAGCGTGGCGATGGTGGCCGGGTCGATGCCGTCGGTGAAGCCGGGCAGGATGAAGTTCAGCTTGGCGAGGTTTTCGGCGTGGTCGGCGGCACGCACGGCCGGGTCGGCGTCCTGCATCAGGAAGGTGGCGCCGGCGTAGCGCTGGCCGGCGATTGCCGGCGTCGCGTAGCCGAGACGGCAGACGACGCAGTGCGGCGGCGTGCCGGCATCGGCCGGCAGGTGCGTGACCTGGCCGCGTGCCGGGAAGATCGGCAGCCAGTCGCCGAGCAGGCGGCGCGCGTCGGCGGCGTTGGCGACGACGAGCTGCGGCGCCTCGGCGAGACAGGCGCCGTCGGCGGCGAAAGCGCGCCAGAGGCCGTCCGCGTGCGCGATGCGCTCGACGCGGCAGTCGAAGTGCGTGGCGATGCCTGCGGCGTATTGCCGCAGGTTGGCGCGGCAATAGTTCGTCGGCGATACCCAGGCGCCGCCGGGAAACCACCAGCCACCGATGTCCACCGGCCAGCCGGCGAGCGCCGCGGCTTCGTCGCGTTCGACGAAACGCAGGTAATCGGCGGGCGGCCGCTGGTCGGCGACGACGCTGCGCTGCGTTGCCTCGTGCACCGCGTCGCGGGCCAGATGCAGCACGCCGGTCTTGCCCCACAGCCCGCCGCTGTCGGCCAATCCGGTGGCGAGGCCG
>JAVFAT010000153.1:0-5019 GCA_034002385.1 Azospira sp.
CCTCCAGCGCGCCAGGCACCAGCGTGCCGCGCGCCGCCGGGTCGAGGCCTTCGACCGGCTCGTCCATCGCCTCGGCACCGAGGCGGAACTGATAGAAGGCCCAGGCCGGGCAGATCGCCTGGGCGCGCAGCAGCCAGCTGCCGCCGGAGACCTTCTCGCCGGCCGCCACCGGCGGAGCAACGGCATCGGCAATGCGCTCGCAGGCGCCGCCAGCCTCGGCCGCCAGCCGGCGGGCGACGGTGACGATTTCCGCCGGTGGCAGCGTCGCTTCCGGCAGCCCGGCCAGCAGCGGGCTGGGACGCAGCACGCGGTTGCCGTCGGCCCGGGCATGGGAAAACACCACTTCCGGCGCCGAGCGCAGCAGGCGCCGATGCACACGGCGGGCGAAATCGAGCTCGACCTCGGCACTGGCGTGGGCCGTGCCGGCGGTGCGCTGCAGTTCGGCCGGCAGCAGCGGACTGGGCCGCGGCGGTGGCGGCCAGCGCTCGTCGTTCATGCCCAGGACCCACAGCGCGTCGAATTGCAGGCCGGCGCTTTCGAGCACGCCGAGCACCTGGATCGCCGGCCGGCCGCGGGTCTCCGGCTGAAAGACGCGCTGGCGGCAAAGCTGGCCCAGGCGGCGCAGCGCTTCCCCCTGAGGAATGCTGCCGAGCAGGGCATCAAGCCGGGCGAAGGCTTCCAGCATCTCGGCGAAAGCACGCCGGGCCTGGAATTCGCTGCTGGACAACGGTCGATCGCCGGGCCAGTCGGCCGCCTGCAGCGCCTGGCGGAAGACCGTCGCCCACTGCGCCGGACGCAGGCTGCGCGGCGCAGCTGCGAGTACCTCGACCAAGGCAACGAGTGCCGCCGTGCTCCGCGGGCAGGGTTCCGCGCCGTCGCCAAGCGGCCGCCCGGCCAGCCTCAGCAGCGCCGGCAGGCTGGTGAAATACGGCAGTTCGCGGCGCAGCGCGACATCCAGCAGCGCCCGGCCATCCGCCTCGGCCAGCGCTGCCGACCAGCCACCGGCAAGCAGCAGCGCCGACAGCCGTGCCTGTTCGACCTTGCCACGGTTACCGCCCAGTTGCAGCAATTCAAGGGCAGTCCGCACCAGCGGCAGCTCGGCCAGCGGCCTGCCGAGCGAGAAGTTGAAGCAGCGCGGCGAGTCGGCGGCATCGGGGCGAATTGCCGCCGGATGCAGCACGTCGTCGAGCAGGAATTCCAGTCGGTCGCGGACACCGGCGAGATCGGGCGCGACGATCGCCAGCTGGCAGTCGGGATCAGCCGCCAGCCGGCGCTGCGCCCAGGCGACAGCGGCGGCGCACTCTTCGGCGCCATCGGCGCAAGCCAGGCAAGTGGCCGCCCCCGGCGGGCGAAGCGGCGGTTCGCAAATGACCTCGACGCCGCGCCCGGCCAGCGCCGCCAGCAGATCGTCTTCGAGCGGCGTGCGGCGGTCGAAGCCGTGCACTTCCACGCGGGCCGGCAGGCAAAAATGGCCGCCGGCAATCAGTTCGATCACGCGCCGCTGCTGCCCGGCCTGGTCGATCCAGCCGGCTTTCCGGCAGTGCCGCTCGAACTCGGCCTGCCAGCCGGTGAACAGGCGCGCTTCATCGGATAGCGCACCGATTGCCGGGCGCAGGTTCCAGATACGCGTCAGCGCCTGCGCCTCGGCGGCTGCGCTGGCCATGCCCGGCAGATCGAACAGCGCCGCGCCTTCGCTCAACGAGGCGGCGACGATCTTTTCCCAGAGCAGGCTTTCGGCAAAAGGGTCGAGGGCCTGCGGCAGATCGACCCCTCCGAGCAGCGCCTCCTCAGCCAATCCGCCGAGCCACTGGCCAACGGTCAGGGCCTGCGGCGTGCGCCAGACGCGGCTGGCTGCCGGCGCCGCCCGCAGGGTCTGGGCGAGACGGGCGGTCGCACAGAGATGCAGTGTTTCGCTCACACGCCCTGCCAATACCTCAGTTGCCAGCAGCCGGTCTGGCCGGGGCTGCCGGCCGGGCAGGCGCCGGCATCGCCGGCCGCGGCGCGGGGCTGGCCGGCACCGCAGCCGTTGCCGGAGCAGCCGGCTTGTTCAGCACCGGAGCCGCCGGGCGTGCCGGGGCTGCCGGGGCCGCCATCGGCGTGGCCGGGCGGGCGCCTGCCTCGGCAGGCCGCGCCGGTGAGGCCGGCATGGCGGGCCGGGCGGGCTGGACAGCCGACGGTTTGGCAGCGGCGCCGGCAGGAAGTGCTGGCCCGGGCCGGGCTGGCGCCGCCGGGCCGGCCGGAGCGGCGGCGCGGACAGCAGCCGGGGTCGCCGGCTTGGCAGATGCCGGAGCGGCCCCGGTCGATACGCTCTTGGGTGCCGGCAGCGCGCGAGGTGCCGGCCCGGCCTTTTTGCCAACCGAGATGTCACGGCGGATATCGTCGAGCGTCGCCGGCCCGATACCCGGCACCTGGGTCAGTTCATCAACCGACTGGAAGGGGCCATGCTGGCGCCGGTAGTCGATGATGGCACGGGCCTTGGTCGGGCCGATGCCTTTCAGGCCATCCAGTTGCTCCTGGGTTGCCGTGTTGATGTCGATGGCGGCGACGAGGCTCGACCAAAACAGGCTGGCAGCGAAGAGCAAGGCAAGGTGCAGTTTCACGGAATACTCCGGGCAAATGGGAACGACGGCTATGCTACCGCCACCTGCTCAAGGTGTACCAACGAACAGGAAAAGATTGGAAACCCCGCTGCGCGAGTGGGCAAAGCCGAGATAGGCCGGCCCGAAGGGGGTTTCGCCACCGAAGTAGAGGGCGGCCGAATCGAGCGTCCCGCTGCGCCCCGTTTCGGTGTAGCGGTAACCGGCACGGGCGGCCTCCAGGGCGATGCCGAAGCGCATGTCGCCACGCAGGCCGAGCGGCAGGCGACCGACGATCTGTTCGGCACGGACGCCGACGTAGCCGATTTCGTCGCCGAGAATCTGATTCGGCGCGAACGCCGTCAGGTTGAGGAAGCCGCCAAGGCTGCCGGAGTCATAAACCGGCAGGCGGCCGCGCGTCGCACCGGTATAGTGCAGGCGACCGCCGATCACCGTGCCGGCAAAATTGTAGGCGGCGCGCACTTCGGTATCCAGACGGGCATAGTCGGCGTTTCGCGGCGAGAAATAGGCGACCCTGGCGGCCCAGCCGCGCGTCGGGAAGTACATGCGGTCGAACTGGTCGAAATCGAGACCGGCATGCCAGCCGGAAATCGTCTCATCCGCCCGGGGGAAGAACTGCGGCCCGACATCCACTTCATAGACCCAGTGGCGACGCTGCCAGCCGAGGCGCACCGGGCCTAGGCGGCCAACATTGAGACCGAGGTTCAGGCCGGCAGAATTTTGCGTCACCTTGAACTTGGCGACGCGACGATCGTCCTGGTAGATCATCAAACGCGAGCGTTCGATGCCGGCATTGCCTTCGACGAAGAAATCTTGCGCCGGATCAAGCGGCTGATAGAGATTCACACCAAATCGGCTGGCCGAACCGATCTCGGCAGTCACCAGCGCCTCGGCCCCAAGGCGATTGAGCCAGGTGGCGTGATAGGCGGTGCGCAGGCCGAAACTCGAGCCCTGCTTGTTGTCCGCCTGCAGATTCAGGCCGAAGCGCAGGTAATCCGGCCCCCACGGCTTCTCCACCGGCGTCACGCGCAGGATGGTGCGTTCCCGCTCGCCGAGCACCGTGTAGTCGACGCTCTCGTACCAGCCATCGCCATACATGCGCAGCAGTTCGCGGTTGATCACGCTCGGCCGGATGGTATCGCCGGGTTCGCTGCTCAAATGCCGCGCGAGTGCGCCCGCATTGACCCGATCAAGACCGACCACCTCGATCGCATCGATGCGCGGCGACTCCCGCCGACGCACCTCGATACCCCGCCACCAGGCGCTGTAGCGCGCCTCGTCGACGGACAGTGCGGCCAGTTGGCCGGCCACTGCCTCAGCTGCAGCCCGGCCACGATCGGCGGTTTCGCCGCTGCGGGCGAAGTCGCCGGCGCTGATGCCATCCAGCTCCGGCTTGATGTAGATGTCGCCCGGCCGCAAAGAAGCCAGCGAGCGCGAAACGTTCTGCTCGGTCAGGATGTTGACCATCTGCGCCGAGACGGTCAGCAGCGAACCGACCTCCTCCGGCTTGAGCAACGGCGAGCCGACGTTGACGGCGATGACCACATCGGCCTGGCAACGCTCGCGTACCTCGCCGATCGGCACGTTGTCGACCAGCCCGCCATCGACCAGTTTGCGACCCTGGTAATCCACCGGCGCCAGCAGCCCGGGAACCGACATGCTCGCCCGCATCGCCTGGGTCAGCGGGCCGTCGCGAAAAACCACGCGTTCACCATTGCCGATGTCGGTGGCGATGATCGACAGTGGCAAAGGCAGGTCGTCGATGTTGCGCTCGCCCTGATTGGCGCGCACCAGCTGGTTGAAGAACAGCTTGATCTTCTGGCCGGCGACGACCGCCGACTGATAGCGCACGCCGTTGGCGCCGACACCGCTTTCCGAACCGGGCAGGAAGCGCCGGGAGAGTGCCTTGTTGCGCGGACTCATCTCGGCATATTCCGGGTTGTCGAGGAACATGTCGTTCCAGTCGGCATCCGCCAGTTGCTGGCGCATCACTGCCGGCGACATGCCGGCCGCCCAGGTACCGGCGACCAGCGCCCCCATGCTTGTGCCGGCGACGCAATCGACCGGCACCCGCATTTTCTCCAGCACCTCAAGGATGCCGATATGTGCCGCCCCGCGCGCCCCGCCCCCGCCGAGCACCAGTCCGATGCGCGGCCGGCGAGCCTCCTCGGCCGCCTGGGCAAGCCCCGAGAACATGAGCAAGGCGACGACGAACAGATGGAAAGGCTTGGCGCGATAGGGCATTGGGATTCCGGGGACGAAAAAAAGCCCCGCCGAAGCAGGGCTTTCGATTTCAGCAGCGGCTGATTACTTGGTGCCGATGACTTCGATATCGACGCGGCGATCCGGCTGCAGGCAGTCGATCAGGGCCTTGGTCTTGGCATTGCCCTTGCACTTGTCGCCGGTCACCGGCTGGGTCTCA
>JAVFAT010000154.1:0-5008 GCA_034002385.1 Azospira sp.
CGAAAACCGGCGCCAGCGCCGGGTCGCCGGGTGGCTCGTCATGTGCGATGCGGTCGAGTTCGCTGGCGTAGGCGGCAAGCGCCGAGAGACGTTCGGTCGGCGTTGCCACGCCTTCGTCGGCGATGTCGTCGGCGCTGCGCGCAAAACGGTAGATGGCCTCGATCGGCTGGCGCAGGTCGCGCGGCAGCAGCAGCGAGGCGACCGGGAAATTTTCGTAATGATCGACGGGCATCGGCGAGAGCGGCTGCGGGGGCTGCGGGCCGGGAAACGGTGGAGGATCGTCGCCGTGGAAGGAAAGACGCAGACGGCGGCAAAGGCGGAATTAAAGCCCCGACGATATCCGGAATGTCGTGAATGCCCGGAGGCCTTCGACATCCGTCCGGCATCCCGTCCGGCTTCGGGCAAGCGGCCGATTATACAAGACGCCCGGCCGCGGAACGCCGCACGGTGCGCCCCTTGTGCAGCGTTCTTCTTCCCGGTGCCGGGAGGTCGCGTGCCCGCGTTTTCCGGGGCGGACTTACGGTGTTTTCCGGCGGCCGCCGGTCATGCCCTGGCGGCGCAGGAGCAGCCTACCGTTTCCGGTTCGGGCGTTTTCGGGCAGGTGAATTCGGGGTGCAGCGAGAGTTCGATGAGCACCGAGCTGAAGCCGAAGGTGCTGCCGCCGAGCCGGGCGGCGCAACGCCGGATGTCCGCCTGCCCGGGTACGAGGTCGATGACGCACTGCTTCTTCTCCGCCGGATTGCCACTGCAGAGCAGGGTGACGTTGAAGACGGGGCCGAATTCGGCGCACAGGGTGTCGATCCTGCGGCGAAGTTCGGCCGGAGTTCGGCATTCGCCGAAGGATGCCGCGATGTTTTCTGCTTGCCTGGACATGGTGTTCACCCGGATCGTCGTGAGTTCTGCCTGCGTCATATTTCATTGTCACACTTTGCCGCGGGCCGCTCAATCGGGGGATTGCATGAAAACGGAAAAAAAACCGCCGCGGCGACACAAAGGAGCAAAGGTTTTGCAAGGAAAGAAGGGAAACGAGGAGTTTCCTCGCCGTCTGTTTTTCCCTTGCCTCCTTGCGGCCGGCGTTCGCAGCGGCCGTGCCGCTTCCCGGCACGGGAACGTTCGTGCGATCGCCCCGGCTCCCCGATTGCGGGCCATTGCCGGCTGTGCCGCGTGCGATAATCCGCCGCTTGCCAGCGAAGAACGACATGCCTTTCCGAGTCCTCAACGTTTCCGAGCACGGGATGCTCGATGCCTACGCCGCGACGCTCGCCGCGCGCGGTTATGCCGCCGATGCCGCGCAGCAGGCAGCGGCCGAGCGCCTGCAGCGCCTCTATGGCGAGCTGCTCTCCTTCAAGGTGGCGCGCAGCGGCACCCTGCGCCGGATGCTGTCGCGCGCGAAGCCACCGCGCGGCGTCTATTTCTGGGGCGGCGTCGGTCGTGGCAAGAGCTTCCTGATGGACTGCTTCTACGATGCCGTGCCTTACCGCCGCAAGCGCCGCATCCACTTCCACGCCTTCATGCACCAGGTGCATCGGCGGCTCGACGAGCTGAAGGGCGAGGCCGACCCGATGGCGGCGCTGGCCGACGACATCGCGCGCGAAGTGCGCCTGCTCTGCTTCGACGAATTCCACGTCTCCGACATCGCCGACGCGATGATTCTCGGCCGTTTGCTCGATGCGCTGTTCGCGCGCGGCGTCGTCTTCGTGATGACCTCGAACTATCCGCCGGAGAACCTCTACCCGAACGGCCTGCATCGTGACCGCTTCCTGCCGACCATTGCCCTGATGAAGGCGCGGCTCGACGTTCTGCAGGTCGATGCCGGCGTCGATTACCGCCTGCGCACACTGGAGCAGGTCGAGATCTACCACTGCCCGGCCGACGAGGCCGCCGAGTGCAAGATGGCCGGATATTTCACCGCCATCGAGGGCGGTGAAGGCGAGGCTGGCGGCGAGATCGAGATCCTCGGGCGGACGATCCCGACGCGCCGGCGCGGCCACGGCGCCATCTGGTTCGATTTTGCCGCGCTGTGCGGCGGGCCGCGCTCGCAGAACGACTACCTGGAACTGGCGCAGGCTTACCATACCGTCCTCGTCTCCGGCATTCCCCGGATGAGTGCGACGCAGGCCAACGAGGCCCGTCGCTTCACCTGGCTGGTCGATGTCTTCTACGACCACAAGGTGAAGCTGATCGCTACCGCCGAATGCGAGGCCGATGCGCTCTACACCGAGGGGGTGCAGTCCGGCGAATTCTTCCGCACCGTCAGTCGTCTGACCGAGATGCGCTCGCGCGAGTACCTCGCGCTGCAACATCTGGCCGGCTGAGGCAACTCGGGGCGCGGGAGGCGGTCAAGGCAGTCCTGCCGCATCGCTCGAAAGGAACTCCATGAACCCCGTTCGACGCTGCCTCTTCCTCATGCTCGCCTTGCTGCCGCTGCTTGCCGTGGCGCAGCAGCAGATGGAGATCATCGTCCTGCGTCACCGGCTGCTCGATCAGGTGCTGCCGGCACTGCAACCCCTGCTTGAACCCGGCGGCACGCTGTCCGGCATGAACGACCGGCTGATCCTGCGCGCCTCGGCGAAGAACCGCGACGAAATCCGGCGCGCGCTGGCGGCGATCGACACGCCGCTGCGCTCGTTACGCATCGTCGTTGCCCGTTCGCGCGAGGCCGCTGCCGAGGCGCAGGGCCTCGACGTTTACGGCAGCGTCGGCAGCGACGGGCTGCGTGCCCGGCTGCCGCCCGCCGGGAATGCGGCAGGCGGGAATGCGGCAGGCGGGAATGCGGCAGGCGGCGGCGTCGAAATCCGGCGCGACCAGGCGGAAATCGGCGCCCGCGTGCTCGATACCCGCAGCGCGCGCACGGCCGGTGCGCTGCAGACGGTGCAGGTGGTCGAGGGCGGCCGTGCCTTCATCCACGTCGGCCGTTCGCTGCCGGTGCCGCTGCGCGAAGCCGTGCTCGGGCCGGGGGGCGCGGTGTTGCGCGAAACCGTGGTCTACCGCGACATCGGCCAGGGGTTTCACGTCGAACCGCAGCTCGTCGGTGAGCGGGTGATGCTGGAAATCAGCCCGCGCTTCGATGCGCCGGGGCACGCCGGCGACGGCAGCGCGAACACGCTGCGGCTGTCGACGACGGTGAGCGGGCGTCTCGGCGAGTGGATCGAGCTTGGCGGCAGTGGCCGGCAGGCGTCGGTGTCCGAGCGGAGCAATCTCTCTTCCGGCACGGCCGGACTGCGCGCCGACGACGGCGTCTGGCTGCGGGTCGAGGAAGTGCGCTGAGCCGGTGAAGCGCTAGCCGGGGGCGCGACGCAGCGCGAGACTTGCCGCGCGGTCGACGACGAAGCGGATCAGCCGCGCCTCGCCGGCCGCGAGCGCGGCGAGCGCTTCCGCGACGGCTTCCGCCGGATCGTCGCAGCGCCGGTAGCCGATGCCGAAGGCGGCAGCGGCGTGGGCAAAATCGATGTGCTGCGGCGTCAGCCAGCCGGCCTCGAACTCCGGCAGCCCTGCCGGCGGCAGCAGGTCGAAGATGCCGCCGCCGCCGTTGTCGATCAGTACCACCACCAGCGGCCGGCCGGCGACGAGCGCGAGGCTGCCGAGATCGTGCTGCGCGGTGAGGTCGCCGACGACGGCGAGCGTCGGCCGGGCGGCAGCCGTCGATTCTTTTGTCCCTGCTGCGCCGGTTTCCCCTGCTGTCCCTGTTTCTCGGGGTGCGTTCGTTACGCCCGCTGCGTTTGTTTTTCCCCCTGTGTTTGTCGCGTCCGTTCTGCTGCCCTTCGTCCACGCCCCGCCGGCCAGCCCGGCGGCGGTGGCGAGGTTGCCGTCAATGCCGCTGGCGCCGCGGTTGGCGAAGAAGGCGAGCGGTTTTTCACCGCTGCCTGAATGGGCGGAAAGGTCGCGGATCGGCAGCGAGTTGCCGCAGAAAACCTGCGTGCCGGCAGGCAGTGCGGCGCACAGCGCGGCAAGGAGGCGTGCTTCCGCCGGCTGCGGCGTCTTTTCCAGCCAGCTTTCGGCCGCCGCTTCTGCGGCGCGAAAGGTGGCGAGCCAGGCCGGATCGGCAGCGACAAGGTCTTCTCCGAGCAGTGCCTGGCAGGTGGCGAGCGGATCGGCGCGCAGCAGCACGCGCGTCGCGTGCGCTGGATCGGGCCAGCGGCCGTGCGCTTCGACGAGCAGCGTTGCCGCACTGGCGACGAAGCCTTGCAGCGTCCGCGTCACCGGGTAGGCGCCGAAGCGCAGCACCCAGTCCGGCCTGAGCGTTTGGCGCCGCCCTTCGTCCCGCAGCCAGAGATCGTGGCGGTGGCAGATGTGCGTCCTGTCATGCGCGCCGAAGCGCAGCCCGGAAAGCGGTTCGGCGAGGATGGGGCAGCCCAGCCGCTCGGCCAGCCGGCTGACGGCGTCGGCGAAGGCGGCCGGATCGCCGGTACCGGCGCAGCCCTCGGCACAGACGATGGCGCCGCGTCCGGCGGCGAGCGTCTGCGCCAGCGCGCGCACGGCTCCGGCTTCCGGTCGTAGCTCGGGTCGGGCGCAGGCGATGGGTTGAAAGCCAGGCCAGGATTCGGGCTGAAGATCGGGCTGAAGATCGGGCAGGAAACCTGGCTGAAAACCGGTCCGGGACGGGGGGAAGTGCACTTCGACGCTTGCCGGCGCTGCCGGCAGCAGCGGTTCGCGCAGGGGCAAGTTGAGGTGCACCGGCCCCGGCAGTGGCCAGCGGCTGTCGGCGACCGCGCGTGCGGCGAGTTGGCGCAGCCAGTCCGGCGAGAAGCCGGGGAAGGGGGCGCCGGGATCGTGTGCGGCGCGCACCTGGCCGGCGAAGAGGCCAGCCTGGGCGATGGTCTGGTTGGCGCCCCAGCCGTGCAGTTCCGGCGGCCGGTCGGCGGAGAGCAGCAAGAGCGGCAGCGCGCCGAGATCGGCTTCGATGACGGCCGGCAGCCAGTTGGCGACGGCCGTGCCGGAAGTGCATAGCAGCGCCACCGGCCGCCGCGTCGCCTTGACGCGGCCGAGCGCGAACCAGGCCGCCGAGCGT
>JAVFAT010000155.1:0-4979 GCA_034002385.1 Azospira sp.
AGACCTCAGGGAATACCAGGCCGCCGGTCTGGTCAAGGTCGACGACAAGTGGATCCCCGTACGGCCCGCCGGCCGCATGCTGGTCCGCGCCATTTCGATGGTGTTCGACAAGTACCTGCGCGCCGACCGCCAGCGCACGCGCTACTCACCGGTCATTTGATGCCGGGAGGAGTCATGAGTGAGGAGTGAGGAGTCTGGCGCGCCCCCTCCTCCTCACTCATGACTCCTCACTCCTCACTGATCCTTGGACTACCTCGCGCTCTTCCTTGTCGGCCTGCTTGGCGGCACGCACTGCGTCGGCATGTGCGGCGGCATCGTCGGCGCGCTGTCGATGGGCGGCCCGCCACGCCTTTCCCTGCACCTCGCCTACAACCTTGGCCGCATCGTTTCCTACGGCGTTGCCGGCGCGCTTGCCGGCGCCCTTGGCGGCCTCTCGCTGGTGCTCTCCGACCAGCTGCCGCTGCGGCTCGCGCTGGCCGTCCTTGCCAACCTGATGCTGGTCGCGCTTGGTCTCTACCTCGCCGGTGTCACGCGCGCGCTGGCCTTCGTCGAGCGTCTCGGTCAGAATCTGTGGCGGCGCGTGCAGCCGCTGACGCGCCGCTTCCTGCCGGCCACCACGCCGGCGCACGCCTTTCCGCTAGGGCTGCTCTGGGGCTGGTTGCCGTGCGGGCTGGTGTACAGTGCGCTGGCGACGGCGCTCACCGCCGGCTCCCCGTCCAGGGGCGCCCTGCTGATGCTTGCCTTCGGCGCCGGCACACTGCCTAACCTGCTGCTTGCCGGCTTCCTGCTGGCCCGCCTGCGCGCCTTCGTGCAGCGGCCGCTGCTGCGGGCAACGGCGGGGCTGCTGGTTGCCGGTTTCGGCATCTGGGGCTTGATCGGCGTCGGGCGTCTGCTGCAAGCAACGTGAAGGAACGGAGATGAATGAGGGTTTTCGATGAGCGAATCAAGGCAGCGGATCGATCTGCCGATTGGCGGCATGACCTGTGCCGCCTGCGCGACGCGCATCGAGAAAGTGCTGAACCGCCTGCCCGGCGTCGAGGCGAGCGTGAACCTCGCCGCCGAGCGCGCGCAGGTGCAGATCGCCGGTGACGAAACGACGCCGGCGGCGCTCGTCGCCGCCATCGAGAAGGCCGGCTTCACTGTGCCGCAGCAAACCCTCGACCTGGCCGTTTCCGGCATGAGCTGCGCCGCCTGCGCGACGCGCATCGAGAAGGTGCTGCGCCGGATCGATGGCGTCGAGGCGAGCGTTAACCTTGCCGCCGAGCGCGCGCGCGTGCGCTTCGTGCCCGGTCACGCGATGCCGGCCGATCTGATCGCCGCCATCGAGAAGGCCGGCTTCGGTGCGCGTATCGCCGACGACCGCTCGCGCGAGGAAGAGAAGGCGCGCCGCGCCGCGGAATACCGCGCCGAGCTGCGCCGCTTCTGGATCGCCGCCGCGCTGACCCTGCCGCTGGTGGCGCAGATGGGCTGGATGTTCTCCGGCGACGGCGGACACGGCGGCGGACACATGGTCGACCCGATCCCGCGCTGGCTGCAGCTGGTGCTGGCGACGCCGGTGCAGTTCTGGATCGGCCGGCGTTTTTACGACGGTGCCTGGAAGGCGCTGCGCGGCGGCGGCTTCACCGGCGCCAACATGGACGTGCTGGTGGCACTCGGTACCAGCATGGCCTGGGGTTTCTCGGCGGTGGTCACGGTCTTCGGCCTCGATCATCTGCACGTCTATTTCGAGGCGTCGGCGGCGGTCATCACGCTGGTGCTGATGGGCAAGCTGCTGGAAGCGCGCGCCAGGGCCGGTACGACGGCGGCGATCGAGGCGCTGATTCGCCTGCGCCCGCGCACCGCGCGCATCGAGCGTGACGGCGTTCTGATCGAAGTGCCGGCCGACAGCCTGCTGCCCGGCGACATCTTCGTTGTCCGCCCTGGCGAGAGCGTGCCGGTCGACGGTACGGTCGAGGATGGCGCTTCCAGCGTCAATGAGTCGATGCTCACCGGCGAGAGCATCCCGGTGGCCAAGTCTGCCGGCGACCGCGTCTTCGCTGCGACGCAGAACGAACTCGGCCAGCTGCGCTGCCGTGCCACCGGTGTCGGCGAGCACACGCTCTTGGCCGGCATCATCCGCCTGGTGGCCGAGGCGCAGGGGTCGAAGGCGCCAGTGCAGAAGCTCGCCGACCGCATTTCGGCGATCTTCGTGCCGGCGGTCTGCGTCATTGCCCTCCTTGCCTTCGCCGGCTGGTGGCTGGTCGCCGGCGATCTTGCCGAGGCGCTGATCAACGCCGTTGCCGTGCTCGTCATCGCCTGCCCGTGCGCGCTCGGGCTGGCGACGCCGACGGCGATCATGGTCGGTACCGGGCGAGGGGCCGCCGCCGGCATCCTGGTGAAGAACGCCGAGGCGCTGGAACGTGCCGGGCGTATCGGCGTCGTCGCCGTCGACAAGACCGGCACGCTGACGCGCGGCGAGCCGGAAGTGACCGATCTCGTCGTCCTCGATGTCGCCACCGATGCGGCCACTGCGCTTGGCTTCGCCGCCGCGCTCGAAGGCGCCTCCGAGCACCCGCTGGCGCGCGCGGTGCTGGCGCGCGCCGCCGCCGACGGGCTGGTGCCGCCGCCTGTTGCCGATTTCCGTGCGGTGCCGGGCAAGGGGGTCGAGGGCGTCGTCGATGGGCGCAATCTCCGCCTCGGTGCGCCGGAGTGGCTGGCGGATGAAACGAATGAGCTCGCCGTGGCCTTTGCCGAAGATGCCCGTGCCAGGTTGTTGCGCCTGCGCGAGGAAGGCAGGACCGTCGTCGCCCTCGCCGAAGGTAGTCGGCCACTGGCGCTGCTTGCGATTGCCGACCCGCTGCGACCGACCTCGGCGGCGGCGGTGGCCCGCCTGCGCGCGATGGGCCTCTCCGTCGTCATGCTCACCGGCGACAACGCGGCGACGGCGGCGGCCGTGGCGCGCGCCGTCGGCATCGACACCTTCCGTGCCGGCATCCTGCCCGGCGACAAGGCGGCGGCGGTGAACGCGCTGAAGGGCGACGGCCGGCTCGTGGCGATGGTCGGCGACGGCATCAACGACGCGCCGGCGCTCGCTGCTGCCGATGTCGGCTTCGCCATCGGTGCTGGTTCGGATGCGGCGATCGAGGCCGCCGACCTGACGCTGATCGGTGCCGACCTCGGTGGCGTTGCCGATGCCGTCCGGTTGTCGCAGGCGACGCTCGGCAAGATCCGGCAGAACCTGTTCTTCGCCTTCATCTACAACGTACTCGGCATTCCGTTGGCGGCCTTCGGTCTGCTCAACCCGGTCGTCGCCGGTGCGGCGATGGCACTTTCGTCGGTGTCCGTTGTCTCGAATTCATTGCTGCTCAAACGTTGGCAGCCACTCAGCCCAGGAGTCAGGGAAGAATGACCGAAGAACTGCGACGAACGGATGAGGCGTCGCTGCCGGCCGACGAGCGCAAGGCGCTGCACGAGATACTCGATAGCGCCGAGCACCTGATCTACCACGCCAACCTGCGCACCGACGCCTACGAGTACATCAGCGTCGGCGCCGAACGCATCCTCGGCGCGCCGGTTGACGAGCTGCGGCGGCGCGGCCTGGTGGTGCTGCGCGAGCGCATCCCGGAAGAAATCCGCCGCCGCAATGCCAGCCACATCCAGGCGCTGGCGGCGGCAGCGCCGGGCCAGCGGACGCGCACCCGCGTCGAGTATCCGCTGCATCTGCCGGATGGCCGGCAGGCGTGGTTCAGCGATGCAATGACCGTCGAGGCCGATGCCGATGGCCGGCCGGTCGCCGTTTTCGGCATCGCCACCGACGTGACCGAGCACTACATGGCGAAACAGTCGCTGCGCGAGACTTCGCGGATGCTCGGCGATTTCTTCGCGCAGTCGATGGACGGCTGCTTTGCGCTGCGCTTTCCCGGCCCGCTGCCGCGCGACGCGGCAATTGCCCGGCTCGACGCGCTGCGCTTCCTGCGCGTGAACGAAGCCTTTGCCGCGCAGTGCGGGCAGACGGCGGCGAGCCTCGCCGGTGCCGGTATCGAGGCCATGCCGGCGAAGTTCCCGGCCCTCTGGCGGCAGGCGCTGGCCGATTGCCTGACGGCAGGGAACAGCCGCGCGACCGTCGAATTCATGGCCTGCGAAGGCGCTTCCGCCTGGGTCGAGATGCAGCTTCTCGCCGATGTCGATGAGGCGGGCCGGGTGCTCGGCCTGTTCGGCATCCAGCGCGACATCTCGCAGCGCATCGCGCAGGAGCGCGAGCTGCGCGAGAGCGAGGAAAAATACAGCGGCATCATGCGCGCCGCGCAGGTCGGCATCTTCATGCTGCAGGACATGCGCTTCATCTACGTCAATCCGCGTCTCGCCGACTACTTCGGCTACAGCGAGCAGGAACTGCTCGGCATGGGGCCGCTCGACATCGTCGGTACCGAGCATCACGGCTGGGTGCGCGACCAGATGCGCCGGCTGGCCGCCGGCGAGCCGGGTTTTCCCTACGAGGTGACCGGCGTGCGCAAGGACGGCAGCAGCTTCCCCGTCGCCATCATGGGGATGCCGGCGACCTTCGGCGGTGCGCCGGCCTCGGTCGGCACAGTGTTCGACCTCACCGCGCAGCGCCTGGTCGAGGAACAGATCGGCGAATCGCGCAACCGCTACCGGGCGCTGTTCGAGTCGGCACAGGATGCGATCATCGTCATCGATGGCGAAGAGAGCGTCATCGTCGAGGCCAACGTCGCCGCCGAGACGCTGCTGCGCCGACCGCGCGAGAAGCTGCTGCGGCTGCCGTCGGCGCAGATCTTCCCGGCCGACCGGCAGCAGCGGCACCTGGCCGAGCTGCGCCGGCACATCGTCAGCGGGGGCAGTGCGCCGGAAGAAATGCGCGTGCGCAATGCCGATGGCGAGGACATCCCGGTCGAGGTCAGCACCAGCGTCATCGAGGCCGCTGGCCGCAAGCAGCTGCAGGCCACCTTGCGCGACATTTCGGCGCGGCGGCGGGCCGAGGA
>JAVFAT010000156.1:0-4933 GCA_034002385.1 Azospira sp.
TGGTCGGCGGTGATCGAGGAGGCGCCGCGGGCACCGTACCGCGATGAATATCCGCTGTCGCAGGCACGCCATGCGGTCGACAGCTGGTTTTACGATAACGGCGAGCCGGCGGTGGTCATGCCGCTGGACGCCTGGATGGATTGGGAGGGACCCCGTGTCGAGTGAGAACGCAACTGCGGAAAACAACACCGTCGTCGTCGGCCTGTCCGGCGGCGTCGATTCGTCGGTGGCGGCGCTGCTGCTGAAACAGCAGGGCTACAAGGTCGTCGGCCTGTTCATGAAGAACTGGGAGGACGACGACAGCGACGACTACTGCTCGTCGCGCCAGGACCTGGTCGACGTGATGAGCGTTGCCGACCGGATCGGCATCGACGTCGAGGTGGTGAACTTCGCCAAGGAGTACAAGGAGCGCGTCTTCGCCGAGTTCCTGAAGGAATACCAGGCCGGCCGCACGCCGAACCCGGACGTGCTGTGCAACTCCGAGATCAAGTTCCGCGCCTTCCTCGACCATGCGCTGAAAATGGGCGCGGCGAAGATCGCCACCGGCCACTACGCCGGCGTGCGCGAGGTGCCCTCCCCAACGGGCGTCGGCGTCGAGTACCAGCTGCTGAAGGCCGAGGACGGCACCAAGGACCAGAGCTATTTCCTGCACCGGCTCAATCAGGCGCAGCTGTCGAAGACGATCTTCCCGCTGGCCGGGCTGTACAAGCGCGACGTCCGCCGCATCGCCGAGGAAGCCGGCCTGCACGTCGCCGCGAAGAAGGACTCGACCGGCATCTGCTTCATCGGCGAGCGGCCGTTCAAGGACTTCCTGATGCGCTACCTGCCGCCGCAGAAGGGCGAGATCCGCGAGCTCGACTCCGGGCGCGTGCTCGGCGAGCATGACGGCATGACCTACCACACCATCGGCCAGCGCAAGGGCTTGCAGATCGGTGGCGTCAAGGGCGGCAAGGGCGCCGACACGGGCGAGCACGACGCCTGGTTCGTGGCGAAGAAGGACGTGACCAACAACGTGCTCTACGTCGTGCAGGGGCACGATCATCCGGCACTGCTCTCCGATACGCTGGTCGCCGCCGACCTCTCCTGGGTATCCGGCCGCGCGCCGCACACGCACTGGGTCTACACCGCGAAGACGCGCTACCGGCAGGAGGACGCGGCCTGCGAGGTCGAACAGGTGGACGGCCAACGCTGCGAAATCCACTTCGCCGCGCCGCAGTGGGCGGTGACGCCGGGGCAGTCGGTGGTGCTCTACGAATCGCGTGTCTGCCTTGGCGGCGGGGTGATTGTCTGAGGCGGGAAAAACCGCTAAACCGCTCATGACGCAGAGCGCGCAGAGGCGCAGAGGTCGCAGAGAGTTCGAAGACTGAAGGCGCAGGGAGGCAGGAGAGGGGGCAGGAGAGGAATCAAATGCCGCTTTTCTCTTTTCCCTCTGCGCCCTCTGCGCCTCTGCGATCTCTGTGTTGAAAGCGCTGCGTTGAAAGCCCGTTGAAAGCCATTTCCCCCGGCAAATTCCGGCAAGCCCCCCACACGATCCAGGCCCCGGCGCCAGACGTCAAAAAGCCGCCCGTGGGCGGCCTTCGGTGGGTGCGGGCCGGATTCCGCCCTGAGCCCTGAACCCTCAGCCCTGCGGCACCGTCTCCGCGAACGAGGGGCGCAGCATCAGCTTTTCGTGCAGGCGGGCGAGGTTGGGGTGATCCTCGCGCCAGTCGATGTCGGGGAAGCGGAAGAGCAGGTAGCCGAGCGCGCTGCCGACGGCGATGTCGGCGAGCGAAATGTGCATACCCATGCAGTACGTGTTTTCGCCGAGTTCCTCGGCCATGAATTCAAGCGCCTTCACGATCTTGGCGCGCTGGCGCGCGATCCAGCCCTTGTCCTGCGACTTCGCCGGGCGCTTGCCTTCGAGAAAGGCCGAAACGGCGGCATCGCAGATGCCGTCGGCGAGCGCTTCCCAGCGCTTGACCAGCGTGCGTTCGCGGTTCGGCGCCGGCATCAGCTTGTTGTTCGGGGTGACGTTGTCGAGGTATTCGACGATGACGCGCGAATCGAAGAGCACGGTTTCGTCGTCGAGGATCAGCACGGGAATCTTGCCGAGCGGGTTCACGTCGGGCACGTTGCTGCTGGCGTCCCACGGCGAGTCGAGTTCGAATTCGTACTCGATCTTTTTTTCGGCCAGAACGATTCGCGCCTTGCGCGCGTAAGGACTGGTCAACGATCCGATCAGTTTCATCTGAAGCTCGTGCATTGTAGGGAGGCGAATTATAGCATCGCCCCCGGAGCGCGGTTTGCGGCGGCATTTGCCGGAGCGGTAAAATGCCGGTCTTCCCGCAACAGGATGCTTCCCATGTCTTTCACGATGCTCACGGCGCTTTCGCCGCTGGACGGGCGCTATGCGTCCAAGGTCGACGCGCTGCGTCCGCAATTCTCCGAGTACGGCCTGATCCGCCGTCGCCTGCAGGTCGAGATCGAATGGCTGAAGGCGCTCGCCGCCGAGCCGCACTTCGCCGAGATCCCGGCCTTCTCGCCGGCCACCGTCGCCGCGCTCGACGCACTGGTCGCCGGCTTCCAGCCCGAGCACGCGGCCGAGGTGAAAGCCATCGAGGCCGTCACCAACCACGACGTCAAGGCGCTTGAATACTGGATCAAGGAAAAGCTCGCCGGCAACGCCGAAGTCACGCGCGTCTCCGAGTTCATCCACTTCGCCTGCACCTCGGAAGACATCAACAACCTCTCGCACGCGCTGATGCTGAAGGCGGGGCGCGACGAGGTGCTGCTGCCCTCGCTCGACAAGGTGATCACCCGCCTGCGCGAACTGGCGCACCAGCTCGCCGACGTGCCGATGATGAGCCGCACGCACGGCCAGCCGGCGACGCCGTCGACGATGGGCAAGGAAATGGCCAACGTCGTCTATCGCCTGAGCCGCGCCCGCGAGCGTATCGCCGCCGTCGGCCTGCTCGGCAAGATCAACGGCGCCGTCGGCAACTACAACGCGCACCTCGCCGCCTATCCTGGCTACGACTGGGAAGGCTTCGCCAAGAAATTCGTCGAATCGCTCGGGCTGGAGTTCAACCCGTACACCATCCAGATCGAGCCGCACGATGCGATGGCCGAACTGTTCGATGCCTTTGCCCGCACCAACACCATCCTTATCGACCTCGACCGCGACGTCTGGGGCTACATCTCGCTCGGCTTCTTCAAGCAGAAGGTGAAGGCCGGCGAGATCGGCTCGTCGACGATGCCGCACAAGGTCAACCCGATCGACTTCGAAAACTCCGAAGGCAACCTCGGTCTGGCCAACGCGGTGCTGAAGCACCTCGCCGAGAAGCTGCCGATCTCGCGCTGGCAGCGCGACCTGACCGACTCGACGGTGCTGCGCAACATGGGCGTCGGCCTCGGCTACGCGCTGCTCGGTTACGACTCGCTCTTGCGTGGCTTGAGCAAGCTCGAAGCCAACGCCCAGTGCATGATGGACGACCTCGACGCGAACTGGGAACTGCTCGCCGAGCCGATCCAGACGGTGATGCGCCGCTACGGCATCGCCAACCCCTACGAGAAACTGAAGGAACTCACGCGCGGCCAGCGCGTCTCGCGCGAAGGAATGCAGGCCTTCGTCGCCACGCTCGAAATTCCGGAAGCGGCCAGGGCCGAACTGCTCAAGCTGACGCCCTGGGACTACACCGGCAAGGCCGCCGAACTGGCGAAACGGATTTGAATTCCGCGGCCGCCGTCACCGGCGGCCCGCTTCCCCGGCGGCTGCAAAACCCCGGGGCGGCCCTTTGCCGTTCTTGAGAGGGAGAAAGAAGCATGTCGCAATTCCAGGCCAATCTGAAGAAGCTGCCGGGCATCTCGCACCTCGCCGCGCTCAACCTGCTCGACGCCGACGGCAAGATAGTGGCGAGCATCGAAAACAAGGCCGGCAGCCAGGGTTCGCTCGCCGTCTACAACCACCTCGCGCAGACCTACGGCTCGATCAACGCCGAAGCGGCGAGGAAAGGGCTGGAAATCTTCGCCGAACAGAGCGAGGACGAGCGCCAGCACCCGGGCAAGCACCCGAACATCGCCCGCCTGCTGAAGATCGAGGCCGGCGAGCCGGCGCTGCGGGTCAAGCACGTCTTCGCCGTCTGAACGCTGGCGCCTCCGCGCCCGGCTGCGGTTTGTCCGCGTGCCTTCGCTCGGAGAGCGGGCTGAAGGAAGGCTGAAAAGGGAAGAGGGAAGAGGGAAGGGGAGGGAAAGGAAAAAAGGGTGAAGCAAAAAGGGGCGCCAAGCGCCCCGGGCTGCGGCGGCACCATCGGCCCCGGCTCCCCATGCCTGCCCCCCGTCAGGCTTTCCCGTGAAAGGGGAAGGAGAAAAAACCGGCGGCGCTCAAATCGGGAGGGCGCTCAGCGCTCGCGGAATACTTCGTTCAGCGTTTGGGCGTCCACGAAGTTGTCGGCCCACTGCTCCAGTTCATCGGAACCGGCATTTTGCAGGCGTTCGCGGGTCGCGGCATCAAGCGGGCCGAAGCGGCGGGTGAGCAGGCGGAGCAGCACGGCGAGTTCGCCTACCTGCCGGCCTTCCTGCCAACCCGCTTCCTTGCCGAGCTGCATCCCTTGCAGGATGCCTTGTTGCACGCCCTCGGCTCTCAGGCGTTCGCTCCAGGTAGCCATTTTTCGTTTCTCCTGCGGGTATTTCTCGGCGAAAAGCTGTTTTTCATTATCGTCGAGCTGGCTGTAGATGTCGATGAAGTCCATGTATTTGAGGCATTTTTCCTGGTCCGGTTCCAGTTGCAGCAGGCCGCGCAGGGCGGCGGCGCAGATGTCCACGATGGCTTCGCGGCGATAGGCCATGTTCGGCAGGTTCAGCCGGGCGACGATGTTGTCGCTGTCGGCGAATTCTTCCGCCGGCAGTTCGTCGAGGATGCAGCAGACGTAGCGGAAGCTGAGGAAGGCCAGATGCT
>JAVFAT010000157.1:0-4902 GCA_034002385.1 Azospira sp.
GTTCTGGGCGATCCGCTTCGTCGGTGGCCTGCTGTTCCTGTCCGTCATGGTGATCATGGCCTACAACATGTTCAAGACCATGGCCGGCGGCAAGACCGAAGACGCTCCGGTGCTCGCACCGGCGGGCCATCACGCCTGATTCAGGGGGATAAAACAAATGATTACGCACGACAAGATCGAACGTAACGTAGGGCTGCTGATCATTCTGACCGTTCTCGTGGTCAGCGTCGGCGGCCTGCTCGAAATCGTTCCGCTGTTCTTCCAAAAATCCACCACGGAGCCGGTGCAGGGGCTGAAGCCTTACGACGCCGTGCAGCTGGCCGGGCGTGACGTCTATCTACGCGAGGGCTGCTACAACTGCCATTCGCAGATGATCCGTCCGTTCCGCGCCGAGACCGAGCGTTACGGTCACTACTCCGTGGCGGGCGAGTTCGTTTATGACCATCCGTTCCAGTGGGGTTCCAAGCGCACCGGCCCGGACCTGCACCGCGTCGGCGGCCGCTACTCGAACGAGTGGCACGTCGCTCACCTGATGCAGCCGCGCGACGTCGTTCCCGAGTCGAACATGCCGGCTTATCCGTGGCTCGCCGGGCGCGCCGCCAAGGACACGGTCGGTGCCGACATCGAAGCGAAGATGACGGCGCTGACCAAGGTCGGCGTGCCGTATACCGAGGAAGACATCAAGGGTGCCAAAGCAGCCATCGGCGACATGACCGAAATGGACGTCCTTGTCGCCTACCTGCAAGGTCTCGGCACGGCGCTCAAGGGCGCCCGGTAAGGGTCATGGACATCAACGATCTGCGTTCCATCGTGACGGTGCTGTCGCTGGCAGCATTCCTCGGCATCGTCTGGTGGGCCTATGGCGGCAAGCGGAGGGCGCGCTTCGACGAAGCCGCCAACCTGCCGTTCGCAGAGGACGAGGGCGACCGCGTACAGGCGGGGCCGGCTCGTCATGAACAAAGGAAGACATCATGAGCGATTTTGTCAGTGAGTTCTGGAACTGGTACGTCATCGTCATCGTTCTGGCCAGCGTCATCAGTTGCGCGGTTCTGCTTTTCGTGCAGAGCAAGGCGACCGTCAGGGCCGGCGAAACCTGCGGTCACGTCTGGGATGAGACCCTTGAGGAATACAACAACCCGATGCCGAAGTGGTGGAGCTGGATGTACTACATCACGGTCGTCTTCGCGCTGGTGTACCTCGTCCTCTACCCGGGCCTGGGCCGCTTCCCCGGCGTTTTCGGCTGGACATCGGCAGGGCAGCACAAAGCCGAGGTCGAGCGGGTCGATGCCGCCGTCAAGCCGCTGTTCGACAAGTACCTGCAGATGGATCTGAAGGCTGTCGCCGCCGACAAGGATGCGATGGACATGGGCAAGCGCCTCTACCTCACCTACTGCATGCAGTGTCACGGTTCGGATGGCCGCGGCTCCAAGGGCTTCCCCAACCTGACCGACGGCGACTGGCTGTGGGGTGGCGAACCGGAGCAGCTGGTTGCGACCATCGCCGAAGGCCGTACCGGCATGATGCCGCCCTATGGCGGCAACGAGGAAGCGGTCGGTGGCGAATCCGGCGCGAAGGAAGTGGCGCACTACGTCCGCTCGCTCTCCGGCCTCGCCCATGACTCGCTGCTGGCCACCAAGGGCAAGGAGAAGTTCGAAGTCGCCTGCGCCGCCTGTCACGGCCCCGACGGCACCGGGATGCACGCCCTCGGCGCGCCGAACCTGACCGACAAGGTCTGGCTCTACGGCAGCAGCGAGGCGACCATCGTCGAGACCATCACCAAGGGCCGCCAGAACACGATGCCGGCCTGGAAGGAATTCCTCGGTGACGGCAAGGTGCATGTGCTTTCCGCCTACGTTCTCGGCCTCTCGACCGGCAACGCGAAGTAACGCAATGACGGACGCGGCTCCTTCCGGAGCCGCGTCATTTTCCTTGCCGGCCCTGCCGGCTTGCCGGATCGGCATGACGAACGCAGGACACCGCCGCTGATATCCGTCAAAATTGCATGAGTTCCCCGCGTGGAATATCAGTAACTCGTGTAATTCTGAAGAACATCAGGACGCCAAATGACCCAGCAAAAGGATAGCGGCAGCCCGCAGGTCGCCGTCATCAACACCCAAAATCTCTACGAGAAGCACAAGAAGATCTATCCGCGCAGCGTGACCGGTCTTTTCGCCAACTGGCGCTGGGGCATGGTCTGGTTCACGCAGATCATTTTCTATGGCCTGTGCTGGCTGGAATGGAACGGGCGCCAGGCCGTCCTCTTCCACGTCGCCGAACGCAAGTTCTACCTCTTCGGCCTCGTCCTGTGGCCGCAAGACGTGCTCTATCTGGCGATCCTGCTGATCATCTCCGCCTACGCGCTGTTCCTCGTCACCGCCATCGGCGGCCGGCTGTTCTGCGGCTATGTCTGTCCGCAGACGGTCTATACCGAAATCCTGATGTGGATCGAGGCCAAGGTCGAGGGCGAGCGTCCGGCGCGCATGAAGCTCGACAAGGGACCGCGCGATGCCCGCTGGTGGCGGCTGAAGACGGTCAAGCACGCGCTCTGGCTGCTCGTCGCGCTATGGACGGGCTTCACCTTCGTCGGCTACTTCACGCCGATCCACGAGCTGGTCGACTCGGTCAGAACGCTCTCCTTCGGCCCTTGGGAGTGGTTCTGGATCCTCTTCTACGCCGCCTTCCTCTACATGCAGGCCGGCTTCCTGCGCGAGCAGGTGTGCAAGTACATGTGCCCCTACGCCCGCTTCCAGGGCGTGATGTTCGACCCGGACACGCTGATCATCACTTACGACCCGGAGCGCGGCGAGCCGCGCGGCCTGCGCAAGAAGGGAGCCGACTACAAAGCGATGGGTCTTGGCGACTGCGTCGACTGCGACCAGTGCGTGCAGGTCTGCCCCACCGGCATCGACATCCGCGACGGCCTGCAGATGGAGTGCATCGCCTGCGCCGCCTGCATCGACGTCTGCGACCAGGTGATGGACAAGGTCGGCTACCCGCGCGGCCTGATCCGCTACTCGACCGAAGCGGCGCTGGAGAAGCACTACAGTTCGAAGGATATCGTCGCCCACCTGATGCGTCCGCGCACGCTGATCTACGGCAGCATCCTGCTGCTCATCATCGCCGCCACCGCCTGGTCGATGGCCACCCGCGTGCCGCTCAAGGTCGACATCATCCGCGACCGTTCGGTGCTGAGCCGCGAAGCCGACGATGGCCGCATCGAAAACCTCTACACGCTGCACGTCATCAACGCCAGCGAGAGTCCGAACCGCTTCCGGCTGTCGGTTTCCGGCCTTGACGGCATCGACATCGCCGGCGAACGCATTGTCGACGTCCCAGCCGCCAGCAGCCGATCCGTCGGCGTCGTCGTCCTCGTCGAGCCGGGTACCGGAAAGAAGGGATCGAACCCGATCCACTTCGAGGTGCGAGCGGAAAACAACGACAAGATCGTCGTCAACGAGAAGGCCACTTTCATCCTGCCATGAACATCGAAAACACCAACGCCAAACCCTGGTACCGCGAACCCTGGCCCTGGCTCCTGATGGCCGGCCCGGCCATCGTCGTCGTTGCCGGTTTCATCACCGCCTGGCTGGCCGTGAAAAGCTACGACGGCCTGGTCGAGGACGACTACTACAAGCAGGGCCTCGCCGTCAGCCAGCGTCTCGCGCGCGACCAGGCCGCGGCCGATCTCGGCATCGGTGGCGAATTGATGGCCGGCGAGAACGGCCAGGATCTCCGTCTCTTCCTTTCCGGCAATGCCGAAGGGACGCCGCCGCAATCGCTGCAGCTGCGTGTCGTGCACCCGACGCGTGCCGGTGCCGACCAGACGGTGATCCTGAAACGGGAGGCTGCCGGTTTCTACACCGGCCGGCTGGCGACCCCGCTGCAAGGCAGCGGCCGCTGGCACGTGATGCTCGAAGATGAAGCCCGTGGCTGGCGTATCGCCGGCGACTGGCTGCCACAGGAACAGGGCGCCACCCGCTTGCGGGCGGCGGTGCCCGGCTGATTTTTCAACGACCAGCAAGGGGGGTTTTACGATGGCCTGGGAATTGTTGTTCAGTAGCGATATCGGGCTGCTCAGCCTGTTCGTGATCCTGTTCACGACCGGCATGGCGATCTACTACATGCACTTCTTCAAGAAGAAAATGAACGAAAAACCGGGCGGCGAATAAGAAAAGACCCGAAAACAACCTCAGCAAAAAAATGCAGATCCCCGCCGACGGCCAAGGCCCGGCGGGGATTTTTTATTGTCCCGCACCTGGCGCCGTTGCCGGCTTTGGCGTGCTGGTTGGCAAGTGGCAGGCTGCGTCTGGTGTTGCCGCTGCTTCGCTGGCCGATCACGCGGGGTCAGGCCAGGGTTAGGCTTTTCCCGCGCTTTCCCCGCGCAGCGTCCGGTAGCAGGCGAAGCGGCGGGGGGCGATGTCGCCGCGAGCGAGGGCGGCGGTGAATGCGCAGCCGGGTTCGCGGTCGTGCCGGCAGTCGCGGAAGCGGCAGTGGCCGAGCAGCGGCTGGAATTCGGGGAAGGCGGCTTCGAGCGCGGCGATGTCGAGGTGGTGCAAGCCGAAGGATTGCAGGCCGGGCGAGTCGATCAGCGCCGAGCCGGCGTCGAGGCGGTGGAGGCGTGCGTGCGTCGTCGTGTGCTTGCCGGTGTCGAGCGCCGCCGAGATTTCGCGCGTGGCGGCGTTGGCTTCGGGAATCAGCGCGTTCAGCAGCGTCGACTTGCCCATGCCGGACTGGCCGACGAGCACGCTGGTCTGACCGTGCAGAAATGGCCGCAGCGATTCGGCGGAAGCCCGGCCCTGAACGTTCTCCGAAGCACCTTCCGGTGCGCAGCCTGATGTGCTTCCCGAGGCTCCCTCCGCGGCGCGCGCCGACAATTCGAGCACCGGGTAGCCCAGGCGACGG
>JAVFAT010000158.1:0-4885 GCA_034002385.1 Azospira sp.
GCTCGCCGCCGCCGGCCTGTCGATGGTCTACGTCGGCGCCGAGTCCGGCGACGATGCGGTGCTGGCGGCGGTGAACAAGGGCGAGACCTTCGACTCGACGCGTGAAGCGCTCGACAAACTCGGCGAAGCCGGCATCACGCGCTCGCTGATGATCCTCAACGGTCTCGGCGGACAAACGCTCTCGGCGCAGCACGCCGTCGAATCGGCGCGGCTGATGAACGCCACGCAGCCGGAATACCTGTCGACGCTGGTGGTCAGCTTCCCGCTCGGCGAGGAACGCTACCGCGCCGCCTTCCCCGGCTGGGCGCCGCTCGACCGTAACGGTCTCTTCGCCGAACTGGAACGCTTCATCAGCGCCCTGGAACTGAAGCGCACGGTATTCCGCAGCGACCACGCCTCGAACTGGCTGCCGCTCAAAGGCACGCTCGGCGCCGACAAGGCGCGACTGCTCGGCGAACTGCGCGCGGCCATCGAGCGGCCGGAGGCCGCCGGGCTGCGCCCGGACTGGGCACGCGGACTGTAGGCAGGCCGCGATCGCGCAAATCGTCGATCGGCAACGATCGGGGGCTTCTTTCCCGGCGACGCGGCGCCGGCCGCAAACACGAAGGAATCGGACACAGCCCGCCTGGCGGCATGAAAAAGGGAGCCGACGGCTCCCTTTTGGCCAACAGCCTGCGGCTGCGCCGCCTCAGGAGGCGGCGTTTGCGGCGAGCAGCGTCTGCAGTTCGCCGGACTGGTACATCTCGGTCATGATGTCCGAGCCACCGACGAATTCGCCCTTGACGAAGAGTTGCGGGATCGTCGGCCAGTTGGCGTAATCCTTGATGCCCTGGCGGATGTCAGGGTTCTCCAGCACGTTCACGCTGTAGAAGCTGTTCACACCGCAGGCGTTGAGGATCTGCACGGCGCGCGCCGAAAAGCCGCACTGCGGGAATTGCGGCGTGCCTTTCATGTAGAGCACCACCGGGTTGCCGGTGACCTGTTCGTGGATGAGCGCCTGAACGTCCTGAGTTTCCATGTCGGGTTTTCCTGTGAGAGTTTGCGGTGGAAGGTGCGCGGGCAGCCGGGAGGAAACATATCCGGAAGATATCCGTCGGGGCAATGGCCCCCCGGTAATACCCGAGTTGTTTGCTCGGCCATTTTAGCAGTGTGCCGGAAAAATCAGGTCGTCAAACGGTCGATGGCCGGCAGGTGGCAGGCCAGGCGCTCTTCGAGCAGGAAGCGGCTGTCGCCTTCGAAGCGCAGGAATTGAAGGCCGGCGCGAAAACACATGTGGTCGCTGGAATGCACCGAGTAGACCAGCCGCGAGCGAACGGTGATGCAGGCCGGCTTCTCGCCGACGGCAAGCGGCGGCGGCAGCAGGAACAGCGTCATGCGGTCGACGCCGCGCAGGTATTCTTCGCTGAGGATCGAAGCACCGCCCATCGACAGATCGAAGATGCGGGCCTGTATCTGGGGGGCCGTTCCGACATCCTGCCCGAGCAGAACCACTGCGGGCCAACGCAGGCGATAACGGGGGTGTCGCCGTAATTCTTTCATTCGATAGGGGAGAACGCCGGTGGCGTTCGGGGGGATTGCCGGACAAGGCCGCGCATTATATCGGTACGGGCGGCGCCGCTCAATTGAATGCCGGCAAGATCGGAGGCGAACCGGCGAGATTCAGCCGCCGGCAAGACGGGCGCCGGTAACGCGCTCGATGCCGGAAAGATCCGGCCAGGTGGCAACGTCGACAAAGGGGCCGGCGGCGAAGAGCGCGCGCACGGCCTCGGCCTGATCGTAGCCGTGCTCGATCAGCAGCCGGCCGTCGGCGACGAGATGCGCCGGCGCGTCGGCGACGATGCGGCGGATGCAGGAGAGGCCGTCGGCGCCGTCGGTCAGCGCCAGATCCGGCTCGAAGGGCAGGCCGTCCTGCAGGAGATGCGGATCGCGCCCGGCGACGTAGGGCGGATTGGCGACGATGAGGTCGAAGCGTTCGCGGCCGGCACCGTATCCGAGCGCCGAAAACCAGTCGCTTTCGAGAAAACCGACCTTGCCGCCGAGACGCGCGGCGTTCTCGCGGGCGACGGCCAGCGCAGCCGGCGAGACATCGACGGCCAGCACCGCCGCTTCCGGATGCTCGCAGGCAATGCTGACGGCGATGGCGCCGCTGCCGGTGCCGAGATCGAGCACGCGCGGCCAGGCCAGGGGTTTCAGGTGCTTCAGCGCCAGCGTGACGATCAGCTCGGTGTCCGGGCGCGGAATCAGCACGTCCGGCGTCACCCTGAAACTGCGGCCGTAGAAATCCTTCTCGCCGACCAGATACGCCACCGGCTCGCCGCGCTCGCGGCGCAGCACCAGCGTCATGAAGGCTTCGACCTCCTCGCCGGAAAGCCGGCGATCGGGATCGGCGAGGAACTGCGCGTGCGTAAGGCCCAGGAGATGCTGCACCAGCAGGCGCGCATCCAGCCGCGGGATGCGCCGCCTGACCTGCTCGACGGTCGCCTTCAGGGTCTGCGCGCCGGCATTCATCGGTCGGCCGCGCGCCTCATTCACCGGCCAGCGCGGCGAGTTGCCCGGCCTGGTGCTCGGTGGTGAGCGCGCTCACCAGTTCATCGAGGTCGCCGTCCATGATCGCCTCGATCCGGTACAGCGTCAGGTTGATGCGGTGATCGGTGACGCGGCCCTGCGGGAAGTTGTAGGTGCGGATGCGCTCGGAGCGGTCGCCGCTGCCGATCAGGCTCTTGCGCTCGGCGGCCTCCTTCGCCTGCGCCGCGCGCAGCTGCGCGTCGTTGATGCGCGCGGCCAGCACGCGCATCGCCTGCGCCTTGTTCTGGTGCTGCGAGCGGCCGTCCTGGCATTCGACGACGATGCCGGTCGGTACGTGCGTGAGCCGCACCGCCGAATCGGTCTTGTTGATGTGCTGGCCGCCAGCGCCGGAAGCGCGGAAGGTGTCGATGCGCAGGTCGGCGGCATTGATCTGCACGTCCTCGATCTCGTCCGCCTCGGGCATCACGGCGACGGTGCAGGCGGAAGTGTGGATGCGGCCCTGCGCCTCGGTTTCCGGCACGCGCTGCACGCGATGGCCGCCGGACTCGAACTTCAGCTTCGAATAGGCGCCGTGGCCGACGATGCGGGCGATGATTTCCCGGTAGCCGCCGAGGTCGGATTCGGAGGAAGAGAGCACCTCGACCTGCCAGCGCAGCCGCTCGGCGTAGCGCGAATACATGCGGAAGAGATTGGCGGAGAAGAGCGCCGATTCCTCGCCGCCGGTGCCGGCGCGGATTTCCAGGATGACGTTGCGCTCGTCGTTGGGATCCTTTGGCAACAGCAACTTCTGCAAGCCGGTTTCGAGTTCCGGCAGGCGCGCCTTCGCCGCCTTCATTTCCTCTTCGGCGAAATCGCGCATGTCCGGATCGGCCAGCATCGCCCCGGCTTCATCAAGGTCGCCCTCGGCCTTGCGGAATTCGCCGAACAGCGCGACCACCGGCTCGATCTCGGCGCGCTCGCGCGAGAGTTTCGTGAACTGCGCCATGTCGCGCGCCGTCTCCTCGCTGGCGAGCAGCAGGTCGATTTCTTCGAGACGGCCGACGAGACGGTCGAGCTTGTCGCGGATGCTTTGCTTCATGGCGGCGGCGGAAGGGAAAAACCGGCGGCGGCGCCGAAACGGCCGTTACTCGCCATGCAGGTGGAAGAGACGGGAAGCGCAGCGGCGCATCGCCTCGCGGTCGCCGGAGTCGGTCGTGTTGAGCGCCTGCGTCGGCGCGTGCAGGAACTTGTTGGTCAGACGGTGGGCGAGCTGGTCGAGCACCTTCTCCGGCGCATCGCCCTTCGCCAGCAGCTTCAGCGCGTGCTCGACCTCGTGCCGGCGCGTGCGCTCGGCCGAATCGCGCAACGCACGGATCAGCGGCACCACGTCGCGCGCTTCCAGCCAGTCGATGAAGGTATCGACCTGCGTGGCGATGATGGACTCGGCCTCGACCACCGCCGCCTGCCGCGATTCCACACCGGACTCGACGACCTGGGCAAGATCGTCGACGGTGTAGAGGAAGACGTCGTCGAGTTCGCCGACCTCCGGTTCGATGTCGCGCGGAACGGCCAGGTCGATCATGAACATCGGCCGGTGGCGGCGCACCTTGATCGCCCGCTCGACCATGCCGAGACCGACGATGGGCAGCGGACTCGCCGTGCAGGAAACGACGATGTCGAAGTGGCCCAGCCGGTCGGCGATCTCGTCCAGGCGCATGACCGAGGCGCCGAAGCGTTCGCCCAGCGCACGCCCGCGTTCCAGCGTGCGGTTGGCGATGACGATCTCCTTCGGCCGCTGCGCAGCGAAGTGCGCGGCACACAGTTCGATCATCTCGCCGGCACCGATGAACAGGATGCGCTGCTCGGCGATGTCCTCGAAGATGCGCTCGGCCAGATGCACGCCGGCCGCCGCCATGGAAACGATGTTGGCGCCGATGGCGGTGCTCGTGCGCACCTCCTTGGCCACCGCAAAGGCGCGCTGGAACATCTTGTGCAGATGCATCCCGAGCGTGCCGGCCTCCTCGGCGGAGCGCACCGCGTCCTTCATCTGGCCGAGGATCTGCGGCTCGCCGATGACCATCGAATCCAGCCCGGAGGCGACGCGGAAGGCGTGGCGGATGGCTTCGCGCTGCGGCAGCGTATAGACGTAGGGCTGGATCGCCTGCCGCTCGATGGCGTGGTAGCGGACCAGCCAGTCGACGGCCGCCTCCGGCGCGTCGGCGGCGCAGTAGATTTCGGTGCGGTTGCAGGTGGAAAGGATAGCCGCCTCGCGCACGGCGTCAACGCGCGTCAGATCGGCAAGCGCATGAACGAGCCTGTCGGCGTTGAACGCCACCTGCTCGCGCACGGACAGCGGAGCGGTATGGTGGTTGATGCCGAG
>JAVFAT010000159.1:0-4882 GCA_034002385.1 Azospira sp.
TCGTGGCCATGTCCGCGCGCCTCCCGCCGGATCGCCCCAGGGGATGCCTGCGCCCTCACGGAGGGCAGCAACTGCAGTGAACGTGGGGATCGTTTCATGCCTTCCAGTCCTTGCGGATGTCGATGACGATGGCCGCCGGTTCGACCGGGCAGATCATCTCGCAGACGCCGCAGCCGACACACTGTTCGAGCACTACCGGACGATGGCGGGTGCTGCCGTCTTCGGCGGTGAATTCCTCCAGCCGGATTGCGTCCTGGATCGGGCATTCGGTGACGCAGAGATCGCAGACTTCGCGGTCATAGGGCTGCTCGCGCACCGGCACCGGCTTCCAGCGGTCGACCGACATGTAGCGCAACGTGCCCTCGAAATCGGGGCCGCGCGCCTGTCCCTTGAACCCCTGGCCGAGCACGGCCAGACAGATTTCCGGCCGGTCGAGGCGGGCAACGCCGATGCGCTCCTTGAGGTTCAGCGTCGGCTCGGGGTCCTTGGCTTTCGCCTTCAGCACCGGATCGCGCGACATCTTCATGCCCTCGCGCAGCCTGGCGAAACCGGGCTTCTCGTAGGTCAGCGCGCCGGTCGGGCAGGCGAGGATGCACTGGATCGCGTCGCAGGAGAAATCGCAGGCCTGGTCGCGGGCGGCGATGTAGGGCACGCCGATGCCGAAGCCCTCGTCGATGTCGCCAAGCTTGATCGCCTGCACCGGGCAGACCTGCACGCACTGCCCGCACTTGATGCAGGAGGCGAGGAAATCCTTCTCTTCGAGCGCGCCGGGCGGCCGCAGGCGCGGCTTGTAGGCCTTGGCCGTCGGAATCCAGCCCGCCAGCGACAGGCCGACGACACCGCAGGCAAGCGCCGTGCTGCGAATGAACTTGCGCCGGGCGGCTTCCTTTCGCACCGGCGCTTTCGGCCGCTGCTGCGCGCCGGACGACGGCTTGGTTTCCGCGTCGCCGCCGGCGCCGTTCTCGGGAATCTTGCTCATGATTCGCTTCTGTCGGGTTTGTGGAAAACCGGCTTCTCGTCGGTAAGGATGTGTGTCGGCGACGAGAACGGCGCCAGCCGTTCGAGAAAGTCGAGCGCCTCCAGCACCGGCGAGTTGCGGAAGAAACGCGCCGCCGGAAAATCCATCCAGATCTGGTCGGCGTAGGCATAGTGCTGGTGCGGCCGGTCGCCGACGTTGTCGCCGTTGCGGTCGAAGCCCTGATAGTCGTCCCAGTAGTTGCCGTGCCAGCGGTTGCGCGTGGCGCCGGCATTGCCGTCGACGGCGACGTGGCTCATGTTGCCCTCGAAACTGTTGCCTTCGACGATGTGGCCCTCGCGGTCGGAAACGAAGCGGATGCCTGTGATGTTGAAGGCGATGCGGTTGTTGCGGATGACGAGCGTGCTGCCCGGCTCGAACGGCGAGATGTCGCTGGTGATGCCGGTGCCGCAGTAGACGATCTCGTTGCCTTCGACGAGGACGTCGGACGCCTCCTTGAAGCCGATGGCCATGCCGGTGGCGCCGGTGGCGTGCGAGAAGACGTTGTTGCGGATGACCGTGTCGCCGCCGGAATACATGACGTAGACGCCGACCGCGTTGTCGTAGAAGCGGTTGCCCTCGACCAGGTTGCGCGCGGCGAACATGAAGTGGATCGAGTAGCGGCTGCGGCGGCCGACGTTGTCGAGATACTGGTTGTCGTGCGAGTACCAGGCAACCATGTCGCGCGAGTCGACGATTTCGTTGCCCTCGATGCGGTTGTTACTGCTGTACCAGAGGCGCAGCGCGTCGCCACGCGTGCCGAGGTCGCTGTCCTTCGAGGAAATGTGGTTGTCGCGGACGAGGTTGCCGTTCGACTGCTTGAGATCGATGCCGAACAGACAGTCGTCGATCCGCACCCGCTCGACGGTGTTGCCGTCCTTGCGCAGGTTGAGACAGGCGTCGTCGGTGTCGTGCGAGTCGCCGGAGTTGGTCAGGCGGATGTCGCGCAGCGTCGAGTTGCCGCCCTCCATCACCAGCACCGTGCCCTTGCCGCCACCGTCAATGACGACGCCGTTGGAACCGTCGATGATGAGCGGCTTGTCGACGACGACCGGGCCGGAATAGACACCGGCCGGCGGCTTCAGCACCGAGCCGGCCGGCGCCGCGTCGACGATTCCCTGGAACCACGGGATGTCGAGACGGTTCGGCAGGAAGGGCCGCGGCGTCGCCTGATCGGAACTGCCCCAGTTGGCGGAACTGGGCAAGCCCATGTCGGCGCCGAAGCTCTTCGCCGCCGGCTCCTCGTCGTCATCGAAGATCGACGAGGCGACGGCGACGCTGGTCGAAAGCAGCAGCGCCAGCCCGGCGTGACGGAGCAGCCGGGGAATGCGCCCGGCCGGCTTCATGTTGTTCAGCATCGTTGCCGATCTCCGGCCTATTCGAACAATTCGACGACCAATTCGACCTATTCGACCTGTCCTTCCCGGATCTGCTTGCGGCGCAGCAGCAGCGCGAAGAACAGCGCCAGCATGGCCAGCACCAGCAGGCCGTAGCCCCAGTACGGGTAGGAATAGGTCGAGAACTGCGCGACCTTGCCTTCGCCGAAGACGGTGGGCATGAACGGCTTGACCGTAAACGCGCCCCAGGGGTGCAGGTTGTGGCCGAAGAACCACAGCCAGGCGGCGTAGGTGACGACGAAGAACACCGGCAGCAGGGCCGGCACCAGCGCGAGCAGCAACTGGAACTGGCGGGTGCGGGCGACACCGACGATGACGACGAGCATGGCGACGATCAGGCCGGCAATCACCATGTGCGTGATGTTGCGGACGTTCTCGCCCCAGACGGCGATCTTTTCCGGCTCCTTGAAGAAGGTGCCGGTTTCCTTCACGTACTGGGCAACGTGGGCGTCCAGGCTGCCCATGCCGTACTGGTGCACCAGCATCCACGCGGCAACGGCGGTAAAACCGGCGGCGAGCACGGCCAGACGCGGCTTCTTCTTCGGCATGGCGAAGGCCAGCAGCATGACCACGAAGAAGCCAAAGAAGAACTTGGCCAGCGGCTTCTCGACCGGCGCCCCGGAGGCGATCGGGAACATGCCGACGTAGTGGTTGATGGTGTTCATCTCGTGCACGCAATCGAGACCCTGCGCGCCCTTGTTCACGTTCTTGTTGCCGTCGGTGATCGGGTTGTAGCGTTCGACGGTGTGGTCGATGTCCTTTTCCAGGATTTCACTGGCCTGGCGCGACCCCTTGGTCGCTGCCCGACAGCCGTTATGCACGCCATCGAAGTGGAAATGGATGCGGATGCCATCGGGGAAGGCGTCCGGCGGGTAGTTCGGCGCCGTCAGCGATACCCACCAGATCGGCGAGAAATAGGCGGCAACGATCATCACCAGCGCGAACAGCGAGAGTCCGGCGACGATCAGGTTCTGTTTGTTGGGTGCGGTGCTCATTGCTTGTCCTCGTTGCGGTGCTGGCTTGCGCTTCGGAGCGGGGACGGTGTCCGCCCTGCCGACCCGGATGCCGCAGCCCGGCCAGGGGGACGACCTGCAGCATATGCTTATCTGCTTATATTTTTTGAGGGACAAAGCCCGCATCCCGGAGGAAGCGGGCTTTGTCTTTGTCGTGCGGAATTACTTCTTCTTCGGCTTGCACATCGCCCCGGGCATCGAGAGGCTGGCCTGATAGGCGGAAATCGCCACCAGCTGCTCGTTGGTGTAGGGCTTGATGACCTTGACCATGTCCGGGTTGGCGTTGCGGCGGTGACCGTCGCGGATCTCGGTCATCTGGCGCAGCAGATACTGGTAGTGCTGGCCGGCGATGACGGGATAGAACTTCTCCTTGTTGCCCTCGCCGTTCTTGCCGTGGCATTCGACGCACTGCTTCTCGTAGAGCGCCTTGCCCTTGGAAATCTGGACGGCGGCATCGGCGCCTTCGTACTTGCCGTGATCGACCGGGATGCAGAGGCTTTCGATGTAGGCCGAAACGTGCGCCAGTTCCTGCGGATCGGTCAGTTCCTTGGCGAACGGGTACATCGTCGGGTTGTCGCGCAGCCCCATGCGGATGTCGGCCATCTGCTTGATCAGCACCGTGGTGTGCTGGCCGGCAAGCTGCGGGAAGGTGCCGTCGGGACGGCCGGCGCCGGAAGGCAGGTGGCAGGCGCCGCAGATTTCGTAGCCTTCCTCGCCGAGCTTCGGATCGCCCTTGACGGCGAGCGCGTCCTTCATCTCGCCTTCCATTTTCGCCCACTGGTAGTCCTTGGACTCGATGCCGGCGGCCTTCGGCGCCTTGCGGGGATCGGCAAGGGCGGCTGCGGGTACGAGCGCAACCACCAGGGCCAGGGAAATCAGTCTCTTCATCTCTTTGTCCTCTTTGTCTTTTCGGTAGATCAACAGTCGGGGCGTGGAACTCGCCCCCTTCGGCTCATGGAGCCGATTACTTCAGCTTCGACAGAAAGTCGGCGAGTGCCTTGATTTCGGCGTCGCTGACGAGATGCATGACGCCCTTCATCGCTGCGCTCTGGCCGTTGGCACGGGCACCGCTCTTGATGTCCTTCATCTGCTGCTCGGCGTAGGCGGCGTTCTGCCCGGCGATCTTCGGGTAGGTCGGCAGCAGCGGCTTGGTGCCGTCCTTGCCGTGACAGGCGACACAGGTCTTTTCCTGATAGAGCTTGGCACCGTCGTTGGCGAGCGCGGGCGTGGCGACGAACGCAGCGAGGGCGGCCAAAGTCATTACTTTTTTCATGGTCATTCCTTTTCCATAAGAAAACGGGGAGCAGACTATCGCTACTCCCCGTCATACTGCCTTGAGTCAAATCAAGAGCGGCTTACTTGGCGACCTTCTTCGCGCCGTTCTGCTCCAGGTAGGTCTTGGCACGAAGGCCGAGGTCGGCAGCCTTGACCTGGTACTGCCAGATCTGCTCCGTCCA
>JAVFAT010000160.1:0-4733 GCA_034002385.1 Azospira sp.
AAATTCACCGTCGTCATCGGCGGCTCCTTCGGCGCCGGCAACTACGGCATGTGCGGCCGCGCCTACTCGCCGCGCTTCCTGTGGATGTGGCCGAACGCCCGCATCTCGGTGATGGGCGGCGAACAGGCGGCCGGCGTGCTGGCCACGGTCAGGCGCGACGGCATCGAGGCGAAAGGCGGCCAATGGTCGGCGGAAGAGGAAGAAGCCTTCAAGGCCCCGATCCGCGAACAGTACGAGACGCAAGGCCACCCGTACTACGCCAGCGCCCGGCTGTGGGACGACGGCATCATCGACCCGGCCGACACCCGCCGCGTGCTCGGCCTGGGCATCTCTGCCGCGATGAATGCGCCGGCCGAAGAGACGAAGTTCGGCATCTTCCGCATGTAAACGCTTTCAACACGGAGGGCACGGAGACACAGAGAACACGGAGAGAATCTTTTCAAGCGCCTTTCTGCCTTTCTCTGTGTTCTCCGTGTCTCCGTGCTCTCTGCGCTAAAGGAGGTTCGTTAATGGGTTACCAATCCATCCTCACCGAAGTCGACGGCCCGCTCGGCATCCTCACGCTGAACAGGGCCGAGCGCCACAACGCCTTCGACGAGGTGCTGATCGCCGAGATCACCGCCGGGCTGAAGGAACTTGAAGCCGACCCACGCGTACGTGCCGTCGTGCTCTCGTCTACGGGCAAGAGCTTCTGCGCCGGCGCCGATCTCAACTGGATGAAGCGCGCCGCCGGCTATTCGCCGGAAGAGAACCTGCGCGACGCGCGCAACCTGGCGACGCTGTTGTCGACCTTGAACGAACTCGCCAAGCCGACCGTCGCCCGCGTGCAGGGGCCGGCCTACGGCGGCGGCGTCGGTCTGGTCGCCGCCTGCGACATCGCCGTCGCCACCTTCGACGCGCAGTTCGCGCTGACCGAAGTGAAGCTCGGCATCATCCCGGCGGTGATCAGCCCCTACGTCATCGCCGCCATCGGCGAGCGCCACGCGCGCCGCTACATGCTCACCGCCGAACGCTTCTCGGCCTCCGAGGCCTACCGCCTCGGTCTGGTGCACGAGATCGTCCCGGACGAGGCAGCGCTCGATAGCGCCGTCGGCGAACTGGTCGACGCGCTGCTGAAGAACGGCCCGCGCGCGCAAAGCGAATGCAAGGCACTGATCCGCGTCGTCGCCGGCCAGCCGATCGACGACGCAACGATCGAGGAAACCGCACAACGCATCACGCGCGTGCGCGCCAGTACCGAAGGCCGCGAGGGATTGAGCGCATTTCTGGAAAAGCGCAAGCCGGGCTGGATCAACAGCTAACCACCAAGACACCAAGGCACCAAGAGCACCAGGAAAGGCATGGAACATGAATGGCTCTCGCATATTCTCTTTGTGTTCCTTGGTGTCTTGGTGCCTTGGTGGTGAAAGGTTCTAAATGTTCAACAAACTGCTCATAGCCAACCGCGGCGAGATCGCCTGCCGCGTCATCAAGACCGCCCGTCGTCTGGGCGTGCGCACCGTCGCCGTCTATTCGGAAGCCGACGCCGGGGCGCGTCATGTGCGCATGGCCGACGAGGCCGTGTGCATCGGCCCGGCGGCCGCGCGCGAGTCGTATCTGGTCGTCGACAAGATCATCGATGCGGCGAAGCGCACCGGCGCGCAGGCCATCCATCCCGGCTACGGTTTTCTTTCCGAGAACGCCGGCTTCGCCGAACGCTGCGATGCCGAAAGCATCGTCTTCGTCGGCCCGCCGGCCTCGGCGATCCGCGCCATGGGTTCCAAGTCGGCGGCCAAGTCGCTGATGGAAAAGGCCGGCGTGCCGCTCACGCCCGGCTACCACGGCGACAACCAGGACGCGGCCTTCCTCAAGGAGCAGGCCGACGCCATCGGCTACCCGGTGCTGATCAAGGCCAGCGCCGGCGGCGGCGGCAAGGGGATGCGGCTGGTCGAACGCGGCGAGGATTTCGCCGCCGCGCTCGCCTCCTGCCAGCGCGAGGCGCAGTCCTCGTTCGGCGACGAGCGCGTGCTGGTCGAACGTTACGTCACCCGGCCGCGCCACATCGAAATCCAGATCTTCGCCGACACGCACGGCAACGGCGTTTACCTGTTCGAGCGCGACTGCTCGGTGCAGCGCCGGCACCAGAAGGTGCTCGAAGAAGCGCCGGCGCCGGGCATGTGCGAGGCGCGCCGGCGCGAGATGGGCGAAGCGGCGGTGGCGGCGGCGAAGGCGGTCGGCTACGTCGGCGCCGGCACGGTGGAATTCATCGCCGAGCAGGATGGCCGCTTCTATTTCATGGAGATGAACACCCGGCTGCAGGTCGAGCACCCGGTGACCGAGATGATCACCGGCCAGGATCTGGTCGAATGGCAGCTGCGCGTCGCCGCCGGCGGGCCGCTGCCGCTGCGCCAGGACGAATTGCAGATCCGCGGCCACGCGCTGGAGGCGCGCATCTACGCCGAGGATGCGGACAGGGGCTTCCTGCCCTCCACCGGCCACCTGCTGCGCCTCTCGCCGCCGGCCGAAAGCGTGAACGTGCGCATCGACACCGGCGTCGAGGAAGGCGACGAGATCACGCCGCACTACGACCCGATGATCGCCAAGCTGATCGTCTGGGACGGCAGCCTCGAAAATGCGCGCGATGCGGCGCTTGCCCGGATGCGCCGGGCGCTCGCCGACTACCGCGTGGTCGGCGTCACCACCAACATCGATTTCCTGTCACGCCTCGTTGCCTGCCCGGCCTTCGCCAATTCGACCGGCGCCGACCTCGACACCGGACTCATCGAACGCAGCCGCGACTTCCTCTTTCCCGAGGCGCAGCCCGCACCGAAGGAGGTGCTCCAGGTGGCCGCCGTCGGCGAACTGCTCGACGAGGCGGAGAAGGCGCGCACGCACGCGCAGGCGAGCGGCGATCCGTGGTCGCCGTGGCACGCCCGCGACGGCTGGCGCCTGAACCTGCGGTCAAAACGCGGCATCGGCTTCATCGACGGCGAGACGCCGGTCGAGGTGCAGGTCGCCTACGGCGGCGATCACTGGCTGCTGACGGTACAGGGAGAAACCGTGCTGGCGCGCGGCACGCGGCTCGACGACGACCGCTTCGCCGTCGAACTCGACGACCGCCGGCTGGTCGCCAGCGTCGTCGTCGCCGGAACCCGGCGCCATGTCTTCCTCAATGGCCGCACCTGGGCGATCGAGCGCGACGATCCGCTGCACCGGGTCGAGGCCGGCGGCGGCGCCGGCACCGGCGGCGGCCTGACGGCACCGATGCCGGGCAAGGTCGTCACCCTCCTCGTCCCGCCCGGACAAGCCGTAGAAAAGGGCACACCGCTGCTGGTGCTGGAAGCGATGAAGATGGAGCACACCATCACCGCGCCGAAGAACGGCACGGTGAAAGCCTTCTGCTACGGAGTCGGCGACCAGGTCGCGGACGGCGCCGAGCTGGTCGAGTTCGAGGCTTCGGAAGCTTGAAACATCGGGAGGGCGGGGCTAGTATAACGATCGTTATAACATCGGAAATTCGACCATGTTCGCACTCAAATTGACCCAGATCGGCAATTCTGTGGGCGTCGTCCTGCCGAAAGATCTGCTGGCACGCCTGCACATCGAGAAGGGCGATACGATCTACGCGACCGAATCGCCCGACGGCGTGCGGCTGACGCCTTTCGACCCGGCCTTCGAGGCGCAGATGAAGGCCGCACGCGAGATCATGAAGGCCCGGCGCAACGTACTGCACGAGCTGGCGAAATGAATGAGTGGGTATGGATCGAGGAATCGGTCGCCTGGGCAATCCACGAAATGCAGCTGACCGAACACGGCGGCTCCACCGGTGTTCGTGATGCGGGCCTGCTCGCTTCTGCGCTGGCCCGACCGGGTCAGTTGCACGATTATGGCGAGCCGCCGCCGGACGTCTTCGACCTCGCCGCTGCCTACGCTTTCGGCATTGCGCGCAACCACCCCTTCATCGACGGCAACAAGCGAACCGCTTACGTCTGCGCAGAACTCTTCCTGGCTTTGAACGGCTGGCGCCTGGTCGAGGACGATAGCGTCTGCGTGACCCGTATGCTGGCGCTCGCCGCCGGCGAGCTTTCCGAAACCGATTTCGCCGCCTGGCTGCGTGCCGGCAGCGTGGAGCACGTGAAGAAATGAGCCTCCCGAGAAACGTCAAGATCGTCGAGGTCGGCCCGCGCGACGGCTTGCAGAACGAGAAGCAGCCGGTGCCGACGGCGGTCAAGGTCGAGCTGATCGAGCGCCTGGCCGAGGCCGGCCTGCCGGCGGTCGAGGCGACCGCCTTCGTGTCGCCGAAATGGGTGCCGCAGATGGCCGACAGCACCGAGGTGATGAAGGCCCTGCGCCGCAAGGCGGGTATCGCCTACCCGGTGCTGGCGCCGAACCTGAAGGGTTTCGATGCCGCGGTCGAGGCCGGCGCCACCGAAGTGGCGGTCTTCGGCGCCGCCTCCGAAGCGTTTTCCCAGAAGAACATCAACTGCTCGGTGGCCGAGAGCATCAAGCGTTTCGAGCCGGTGGTCTGCGCCGCGCTGGCGCTCGACATGAAGGTGCGCGGCTACGTTTCCTGCGTCGTCGGCTGCCCCTACGAGGGCGCGGTGGCGCCGCAGAAAGTGGCCGAGGTGGCGCTGCGCCTGTTCGAAATGGGCTGCTACGAGGTTTCGCTCGGCGACACCATCGGCGTCGGCAACCCGGTTTCGGTACAGCGCATGATCGAGGCCTGCGCGCGCCACGTGCCAATGGCCCGGCTC
>JAVFAT010000161.1:0-4708 GCA_034002385.1 Azospira sp.
AAGGCGCGGCCAACCGTCGTCACGGCGGCACCGGCCTCGGGCTGGCCATCGTCAGGGAGTTCGCCGAGTTGCACGGCGGCACGGCCGACGTGACCGAAGCGCCTGGCGGCGGCGCCCTGTTCGCCGTCCGGCTGCCGCTCAAGGCGCCGGCCGGCACACAGGTGCAGGAGGCTGCCACCGCGCTCGACGCGGTCATCGAAAAGCAGGTCGTCGAGGAACTGGCCGCGACCGGCATGGCGGCAACGTCCGACACGGACGCCACCTACGCCGCGCCGCTCGTCCTGATCGTCGAGGACAACGTGGACATGAATGCCTTCATCGCCGACACGCTGCGGACGCGCTACCGCGTCGCCAGCGCCCGCGACGGTCGTGCCGGGCTGGAAAAGGCGCTGGCGCTCGCACCCGACCTGATCCTCGCCGACGTGATGATGCCGGTGATGAGCGGCGACGCCATGGTGCTGGAACTGCGCCGATACCCCGAGTTGGCCGGTGTGCCGATCGTCATGCTGACCGCCAAGGCCGACGACGCGCTGCGCGTGAAGCTGCTCCAGGCCGGCGTTCAGGACTACCTCGCCAAGCCTTTCACCGTCGAAGAGTTGCTGGCGCGCGTCGATGGGCTGATCCGCGAGCGGCAGCGCACCGACGCGCAATTGCAGGCCAGCGAAGCGCGCTTCGAGGCCACCTTCGAGCAGGCGGCGGTCGGCATTGCCCTGGTGGCACCCGACGGCCACTGGCTGCGCGTCAACGGCAAGCTGTGCGACATTGTCGGCTACACGCCGGACGAGTTGATGGGCATGTCCTTCCAGGACATCACCCATCCCGACGACCTCGATACCGATCTCGACTACGTGCACCGCATGCTGGCGCACGAGATCGACACTTATTCGCTGGAGAAGCGCTACCTTCGCAAGGATGCCAGCCTCGTCTGGATCAACCTGACCGTCGCGCTGGTCTGGAAACCGGACGGTGCGCCCGACTACTTTATCTCGGTGATCGAAGACATCTCGGCGCGCAAGGCGGCTGAAATGGAACTGCGGCGCCGCAACGAGGAGCTCGAGCGCTTCGATCGTGCCGCCACCGGCCGTGAATTGCTCATGATCGAACTCAAGCGCGAGATCAACGCGCTGGCGCAGGAACTCGGGCGCGTGCCGCCCCATGACCTGTCGTTCGTCGATCGTGCCGAAACGTCATGACGATGCGTCCGCTATCCGCCTTTCTCACGCGGCTGATCTGGCTGTGCATGGCCCCGCTGCTGCTGCTCGCGGTGTGGCTGGCCTGGGACAACCTGCACGAACAGGAGGCAAGGCATCTGAATGAGGGCGCCGACGAGGCGCAGAACTTCGCCATCACCATCGACCAACACCTGCGCGCGCGCATCAACGCACTGCACATGCTGGCGGTGTCGCCCCTCGCCGACGACCCGCGCCGCTGGCCGGAACTCTATGTCGAGGCGCAGGGTTTCCGGGAGAGCTTCGACCTTCACGTCATCTTTGCCGATAGCGACCGACAGATGCTGTTCAACACGCGCCAGCCCTATGGTGCGAAGCTCCCGCGCCTGCCGGATTCGAAGGGCAAGACGGCGGCGCCGCTGGCCCTGGAAACCGGCCAGCCGCAGGTCGGCGACATCGTCTTCGGCCCGGTGGCGAAAATTCCGCTGGTGGCCATCGCCGTCCCGGTACTGCGCGAAGCCAAGCCGACGCGGCTGATGCTGAGCATCTTCGAAACCGCCCAGTTCCAGCGCCGCCTCGACCTGCTCGCGCTGCCGGCCGGCTGGTCGATCGCCCTGCTCGACGGCACCGGTGCCGATATCGCCCGGCGTTCGCCGCCGGGTTTCGACAGCGCCCGCGATGTGGATGCCGACCACCGCTTCGTCGTCCGCTCTAAGCTGTCACCCTGGTCGGTGGTGCTGGAGATCCCGCGCAGCAGCCATTGGGACAACCAGCTCCGGTCGCTGCTGTTCCTCATCGCGGCCATTGTGCTCGCCACACTGCTTGGCCTGATCGGCGGAACACTGGCGGGCAGCCGCCTCCGTCGGCAAGTGGCAATGCTGCTCGCTCCGTCCGGGGCAGATAGCACGCCGGACATCGCCGAAATCGCAACGGCGCAGCGGACACTCGCGGAAAGCGCCAGCGCCCGGCAGGCCAGCGAAGCGCGTTTCAGCCGCCTGTTCCACGAGGCGCCGGTGCCGCTGTGCTTCGTCAACAAGGAAGGCGTGCTGGCCGACCGCAACCGGCGCTTCGACCAGGTATTCGGCTACGGCCATGACGAACTGCGCACGCTCGACGACTGGTGGCCGCTGGCCTATCCCGACCCCGCCTACCGCGCCCGGGTGCTGGATACCTGGAATGCCGCCGTGGCTGCCGCGGGGAAAGACGGCACCGACATCGTGCCGATCGAATACGACATTACCTGCAAGGGTGGCAGCCGGCACACCATGCTCGTTTCCGGCATCACGCTCGGCGAGGATTTCCTCGCCACCTTCTTCGACGTCACCGAGCACAGCAAGGCGACCCGGGCCCTGAAGGAAGCGCGGCTCGCCGCGCTGAACCGCATGGAGGATGCCAACGCCGCCCGTGCCGAGGCCGAGCGTCAGAGCACGGCGCTGCGCGATAGCCAGGAGCGCCTGCAGCTGTTCATCGACCACGCGCCGGCCGCGCTGGCGATGTTCGACCGCGAGATGCGCTACCTCGCGGTGAGCCGGCGCTGGCGGGAGGATTACTTCCTCGGCGAACGTCCGCTCATCGGTCATTCGCACTACGAGATCTTCCCCGAGATTCCGGAACGCTGGAAGGAGATTCATCGCCGCGGCATGGCCGGCGAGATCATTTGCGCCGACGAGGACCGCTTCGAGCGCCTCGACGGCTCGGTGCAGTGGCTGCGCTGGGAGGTGCGTCCCTGGCACGCCCACGACGGGACGGTGGGCGGCATCGTCGTCTTCTCCGAGGACATCACGCGGCTGGTGGATGCGAATCGCACCATCCGGACCGGCGCCGAGCGGGTCAAGCTGCTTGCCGAGGTGGTCGAACGCATCGCCTCGGTGCATGACCTGCCGTCGCTGATGGAGGTGGTGCGCCCCGCGGTGCGCCTGCTCACCGGCGCCGACGGCGCCACGCTGGTGCTCAATGACAACGGTTACTGTTTCTACGCCGACGAGGACGCCATCGGTCCGCTGTGGAAGGGGCAACGCTTCCCGCTGGAAAGCTGCATTTCGGGCTGGGTCATGTTGCATGGCGAGGCGGCCGTGATCGAGGATATCTATGCCGATGAGCGCATCCCGCACGAGGCCTACCGGCCCACCTTCGTCAAGAGCCTGGTGATGGTGCCGGTCGGCCGCAACGGGCCGGTCGCGGCGATCGGCGCCTACTGGGCGACGCAGCACAAGGCCAGCGCCGAGGAGGTGGAACTGCAGCAGACGCTCGCCGATGCCATGTCGGTTGGCCTGGCCAACATCGACCTGATCCAGAACCTCGAGCGCCGCGTCGAGGAACGCACCGCCGAGCTGGCCGCGGCCAACCGGGAACTCGAGAGCTTCGCCTATGCCGTTTCGCACGATCTGCGCGCGCCACTGCGGGCGATGAGCGGCTTCTCGCAGGCGCTGGAGGAGGACTACGGCGGCCAGTTGGCGGGCGAGGCGAAGACCTATCTCGACCAGATCGGCATCGCCAGCCGCAGGATGACCGAACTGATCGACGGCATCCTCACGCTCTCGCGCAGCACGCGCGGCGAGCTGCGCCGCGATGCGGTCGATTTGTCGGCGCTGGCGGGACGGCGGCTGGATGAACTGGCGCGCCTGGAGCCGGGCCGGCAGGTGGCCGTCGAGGTGGAGGACGGCCTCGTCGCACGGGGCGACGCACGCATGCTTGAGGCGGTCGTGACGAACCTGATCGACAACGCGTGGAAATACACCGGCAGGACGGAAGTGCCGGCAATCCGCTTCGGGCGCAGCGAGGTCGACGGCAGGGAGGGCTTCTGCATTGCCGACAACGGCGCCGGCTTCGACCCGGCGCACGCCGGGCGGCTGTTCAAGCCCTTCCAGCGTCTGCACCGGCAGGACGAGTTTCCCGGCATCGGCATCGGCCTCGCCACCGTGCAGCGCATCATCCACCGCCACGGCGGCGAGATCGTCGCCACGGCGGTACCGGGCAAGGGCGCAACTTTCTGTTTCACACTGCCGGAGAACGCCGGCAGACCCGACAAGGAGACACCGTCATGAACGAGAAATCCATCCTGCTCGTCGAGGACAATCCCCAGGACGAAATGCTGACCCTGCGTGCCTTGCGCCGCGCCAACGTGGCGAACCGCATCGAGGTGGCGCTCGATGGTCAGCAGGCGCTCGACTACCTGTTCAAGGAAGGCGAGTTTGCCGAACGCGACGGCCCCGACCTGCCGACCGTGGTGCTGCTCGATATCGGTCTGCCGAAGCTGTCGGGCCTCGAGGTGCTCGAACGCCTGCGGGCCGATGAACGGACCCGGCTGCTGCCCGTGGTGATCCTGACCTCGTCGGACGAAGAGCGTGATCGTCTGCAAAGCTACGAGATCGGCGCCAACAGCTTCGTCAGGAAGCCGGTCGATTTCGCCGATTTCGCCGAGACGGTGGCGCGCCTGGGGGTGTATTGGCTGGTGACCAACGAGCCGCCGCCGGACGATTGAAAACGAGGAAACCATGGACCGGGTGAAGAGACTGCTCGTCATCGAGGACGACCCCGCC
>JAVFAT010000162.1:0-4657 GCA_034002385.1 Azospira sp.
CTCCATCGTCAGCTCGATGCTCAGGCGCGCTGCGGCCCTCTGTAGCGCAGCAGCACGCGCCGCCGAATCGGGGCCGAGGATGACGCCGGCCCGCCGCGCTTCCGGGAGGATCTGCCGGAACAAGCCGAGCAGACGCAGCGGCGGCTGGTCGATCCAGATCGCCGACAGCGACCCTGGCCGGCGCTTTCCGCCCGACTCCGCCTGCAGCTGCTCGAAGGCGCGCTGCGGCACCAGCGTACCGAGCACCGGCTGCGCAGCCTGCCAGCCGGCAGCGGCACGCATCGCCTGCACGCCGACGGCGACGATCAGTTCGCTGCCGGCCAGCGCCGTCTCCGGCGCCGCTTCGGAAGCAAGGACGCGGCGCACGCGCCCGTTTTCGCCGATCCCCGAAAGCGTTGCCTCGAAGGCATCGGCAAAGGCTTCGTAGACACCGCCGCGCTCGCTCAGCACCAGCACCATCTGCGGCACCGCCGCCTGCGCCGCCGGCAGCGTCAGCAGGGCGACGCAGAGCACGGCCAGGAGGCCGCGCGAACGGCGCAGGCAGCGGCGGCAGGAGGCGGTGAAGGGGGGCATGGTGGAAGGAGTGAGCCGGGAGCCGGAGGGCAGAAATCAGAAATCGAGTTTCAGCGAAGTCCAGAGACGGCGGCTGGAAACGTTGTCGCGGGAAAATTCGCGGTCGCCGGAATCATGCAGATTCTGCACGATTACGGCCACTTCCGCTGGCAGGTTTCCCAGGCGGAAGTTGTGCGCCACCCGCAGATCCCAGCGGCGCCAGGATGGCAAGGCGTCGCTGCCGCCGGCCATCGCCACCGGCTTCATCCAGTAGCCACCGAGGCTCGCCCGCCAGTCGTCGGCGAACTGGTGCGCCAGCAGCAGGTTCCACGAATGGCGCGGCGCCATCCGCTCGTAGCCGTCGCGGAGCGAACTTTTCCGATCATGGATGCGCGTGGATGCCCAGCCGAAATGCAGCTGCGTGCGCTGCCACAAGCGCTGCTGCCACTGCGCTTCCCAAGCATCGACCCTGACTTCTCCGAGGTTGTCGAGCAGGCGGACCTCGGTGCCCGGCGTCGAAGCAGCGCACTGCGGCAGCGCCATCGTCGCCGCGGCGCAGCGGAATTCGTACATCTCGACAAGGCGGCGCAGATGATCGCGCGAGAACTTGAGATCGAGCGAACCACCGCTTCCCAGCTCGACCAGCCAGCCGATTTCGCGGCTGTCGATGCGCTCGGGAGCGAGATTCTCGCGGCCCAGTGCGTACTGGAAAGGCACCGGCAGGCCGGCGGCGGCAGCCGGCGCGATGACCGAAAAGCGCCAGAGCGAGTCGGCCTGCTGCTCGAAAATCACCGGATTGCGGAAGGCACGCGAGACGATGGCGCGCAGCGTGTGGCCGTCGGCGACGCGGAAATTCACGCCAAGGCGCGGCGAAGCGCGAGTGCCGGTGGAATCGTTGTGCTCGACCATGGTGCCGAGATTCAGCAGCCAGTCGGCGTGCGGCCGCCATTCGAGGTTGGCGAAGAGGTTTTCCTGACGGAAGCGGCGGAAGTTCGACGAATTGAAATACAGCCGGCTGCGTACCCCGTCCTGCCGTAACCCGGCGCCCCAGACCAGGCGCGTGGCGGCGGTCGGCGCAAGAACGTGCTGCAATTCAAGATCGTAACGCTCGGCGACGTGCGACAGCGGGCCATTGAGCGGCATCGGCGGCGCCAGCGTCAGCGGCCCGAAGTCGGTCGAGCCGACGAGGCCGCGCAAATCCTGCCGGAAGGTATCGCGGTTATGGAAGAAGCGCAGCGAAAGCTGGTTGTCCGGCGCCAGGTCGCGCTGCCATTGCAGCATGGCGAACTGGCTGTGCACGTCCTTCTCGTGGAAGGGCATAAGGGAATTGGCAAGCGAACCGGCCTCGCGCGTGCCGCCGGAATAGCCGAAATGAAACTGCAATTCATCGCGCGCATTGAAGCGATGGCTGCTGCGCAGCGCCAGGTTGTGGATTTCCTTGTCGTCGTGGCGAGGGTAAACCGAGCGACCGTCGCCTATCGGCACCGGATTGCGGGTGTAGCCCCGGTCATCGCGCCATTGCAGCGTCAGCCGGTAGTCGGAATTTTCGGTGCCACCGCCGTGGCGCCAGACGAGATCGGAGCCGGGCGTGCCGGAAGCCAGCGACAGCCGGTTGCCGTGCGTTTCCGCCGGATCGCGGGTGATGATGTTGATGACGCCGAGGAAGGAATTGGCGCCGTAGCTCGCCGCGTTCGGCCCGCGCACGACCTCCACGCGCTCGATGTCGTCGAGCGCCAGCGGAATGTTGCTCCACACCGGCCCGCCGAAGAGCGGCGTATAGACAGTGCGCCCGTCGACCAGGATCTGCATCCGCTTGGCGTAGGGGTCGGCAAGGCCGTGGTAGCTCACCACGTGGCCGGGAACGACTTCGCGGTCGACGTTGTAGGCGACGTACATGCCCGGCACCAGCCGGAACAGGTCGGCGACGTCCCAGGCGCCGGAATCTCGGATCATCTGCCGGTCGATGACGGTGATCGCCGCCGGCGTATCGCTCAGGGGCTGGCGCAGGCGCGTCGCCGAAAGCACCACCGGCAGTTCGGCGAAGAAATCGGCTTCCGAGAGATTCCCGAACTCCCCGGGCGAGGCTCCGGCCAGCGCACCCGGAGCGCACATGAAGGCCAATGCACCGACCAGGGCCGACAGCCCCCCACGCCTCGCTCCCGACATCACTGCCCGACCCCCGTTTTCATTTTTCATGACGCACAGCCAGCGCGCGAAGGTAGCTGAAAACGTCATGCCAAGGCAAGGCGGCGGCGGTGCCAGGCGACGGCGCTTCAGTCCGGCAGGCTGCTAGAATCGCCCGATGACTTCCCGCCAGCGTCCTTCCAGCCAGGCACTCTATTGCGCCACCGGGCTGCGTGCGATCGAAACCGCCGCCGCCCGGCTGCCGCTGATGCAGCGCGCCGGCCTTGCCGCCGCCGATTTCGCCGACGAACTCGTCGCCGACCGGCAGGCGCCCATCCTCGTCCTCGCCGGCCCCGGCAACAACGGCGGCGACGGCTTCGAGATGGCCGCGCACCTGCACGGGCGGGGCCACGACATCCGCCTCGTCCTTGCCGGCGGCGCGGAAAAACTGCCGCCCGACGCCGCTGCCGCGCACCGCCGCTTCCTCGCCGCCGGCGGCGTCGTACTCACGGAAATCCCCGAGGGCGTGCACTGGCGGCTGATCGTCGATGCACTCTTCGGCATCGGCCTGCAACGCCCGCTTGCCGGCCGCTTCGCCGAACTGGCGGAGGCCGCCAACGCGCTCGCCGGCCACGGTCGCTGCCCGCTGCTGGCGCTCGACTGCCCGAGCGGGCTGGACGCCGACACCGGCGCCGTGCGCGGCGAACATGCAGTGCGCGCCAGCCACACGATCACCTTCATCGCGCTGAAACCCGGCCTCCTCACCGCCGACGGCCCGGATCACTGCGGCACCCTGCGCCTGGCGCCGCTCGCGCTGGAGGCACCGGCGCTGGCCGCGCCCGACGGTAAAACCGTTGCCATCGCCGATTTCGCCGAATACCTGAAACCGCGCCGCCGCAACAGCCACAAGGGCACGAACGGCAGCGCCGGCATCCTCGGCGGCGCGCCATCGATGCTCGGCGCCGCCTTCCTCGCCGGCCGCGCGGCGCTGCAACTGGGCGCCGGCCGTGTCTATCTCGGCCTCGTCGACCCGGCGGCGCCCGGCTTCGACCCGAACCAGCCGGAACTGATGCTGCGCCGTGCCGACGCCCTGCTCGCCGCCGAACCCGGCGCGCTGGCCTGCGGCCCCGGCCTCGGCATCGGCCCGGCGCAGGTGGCTTTGCTTGAAGCGGCCTGCGCGCGCGATCTGCCGCTGCTCTTCGATGCCGATGCGCTCAACCTGCTCGCGCGCGAGGGCAATCTGGAGGTTGCCGTCGCCTCGCGGCGTGCGCCGACGCTGCTCACGCCGCATCCGGCAGAAGCCGCGCGCCTGCTCGGCAACGACGTCGCCACGGTGCAGGCCGACCGCATCGCCGCCGCCCGCGAACTCGCCGCGCAGTTCAACGCCGAGGTCGCACTGAAAGGCTGCGGCACCGTACTCGCCTCGCCCGACGGCTCATGGCGCATCAACACCACCGGCAATCCGGGCATGGGCACCGCCGGCATGGGCGACGTGCTCTCCGGCCTGGTCGTCGCGCTGCTCGCCCAAGGCTGGCCGGCAGCGGCGGCGCTGGCCGCCGGCGTACACCTGCACGGCGCGGCGGCCGACGAACTGGCCGGTGGAATCGGTGGAATCGGTGGGATCGGTGGAGCCAGTGGAGCCGGCGGCACAGGCGACGCGGGTGTCGCCGGCACAGGTGGCATCGGCGAGACCGGACTCACCGCGAGCGAGACGATCCCGGCCGCCCGCCGGCTGTTCAACCGCTGGCTCGCGCATGAGTGATCCCGCGCAGCGGCTGCGCGGCGTCGGCCTCTTTCTCACCGCCCTCTTCCTCTTCGCGCTGCTCGACGCCACGGCGAAGCATCTGACTGCCCTCTTCGCCGTGCCCTTCATGGTCTGGGTGCGCTACATGGTGCACTTCCTGTTCATGCTCGCCACCGTGGCGCCGGGCGAAAAATGGGCGCTGGTACGCACTGGCCATCCCTGGCTGATGATCCTGCG
>JAVFAT010000163.1:0-4657 GCA_034002385.1 Azospira sp.
ACGGCTTCGGCCTCCAGGTCGTAGCCGGCCTTCACGTAAGGCTCGACGGCGTGCGTTGCCGCCTTGTCCATCATCTCCAGGCCGCCCGGGATGATGCCGGCGGCGATGACGTCGGCGACCGCGTTGCCGGCCTTCTGCACGTCGTCGAAGTAGGCGAGCACGACCTGCGCCAGTTCCGGCTTCGGGGTGAGCTTCACCGTCACTTCGGTGATGACGGCGAGCAGGCCTTCGGAGCCGTTGACGATGGCCAGCAGGTCGAGGCCGGCAGCGTCCAGCGCATCGGCGCCGAATTCGACGGCCTCGCCCTCGGCGGTGAAGCCGCGCACCTTGAGCACGTTGTGCACGGTCAGCCCGTACTTCAGGCAATGCACGCCGCCGGAGTTCTCGGCGACGTTGCCGCCGATGGTGCAGGCGATCTGCGACGACGGATCGGGCGCGTAGTAGAGACCGAACGGCGCCGCCGCCTCGGAGACGGCGAGGTTGCGCACGCCGGGCTGGACGACGGCCGTGCGCGAGAGCGGATCGATGCGCAGGATCCGGTTGAAGCGCGCCAGCGACAGCACGACGCCATCCTCGTGCGGCATGGCGCCGCCGGAGAGGCCGGTGGCGGCGCCGCGCGGCACCACCGGCACCTTCAGGTCGTGGCAGGCGCGCAGGATGGCCTGCACCTCGGCTTCGCTGCGCGGCAGGGCGACGAGCAGCGGCAGCGCGCGATAGGCGGTCAGCCCGTCGCACTCCCAGGGGCGCAGCGCCTCCTCGTCGACGTGCAGCGCGTCGGCTGGCAGCACGGCGCGCAGGCGGGCAAGGATGGCGGATTTGTCCACGGGGAAGCGGACGTCGTTGGCGAAGGCCATGGGCGGAACTCCCGGAAAGGGGTCAGGCGGACAGGCGAGGCTCGTCGCCGTTGACGGCGCAGCCGAGATCGGACGGCAGATCGACGGCGACGCGCTCGGCGGCACCGCTCAGGTGAACGTAGGCGGCGCGGCGCGCGGCAACCGGATCGCCGGCGGCAATGGCTTCAAGCAGAACCGCATGTTCACGCTGCGCCTGGCGCGGTGACTCCAGTCCGCGCGGATGGTCGACCCAGGCCATGCGCCGCGATTCGGAAAACTGCCGGCCGAGGAATTCGCACAGACGCAGCACGTACTGGTTGTGCGTGGCGGCGGCGATGGCCAGGTGGAAATCATCGTCGGCCTCGGAACCGTCCCGCTCCGAAGCCAGCGCCTCGTCCATGCGCCGCAGCGCGTCGCGCATGGCGGCGACATCGGCATCGGTACGCCGGCGGGCAGCCAGCTCGGCAACGGTGATCTCGACCATCGTGCGCAGTTCGAAGATGTGCAGCAAGCCGTCCTCGCCGCCCGGCGAGATGCGGAAGTTGAGGCTCTTCGGGTTCTCGGCGACGAAAGCGCCTGCGCCCTGGCGCGTCTCGATCAGGCCGTCGGCCTTGAGCCGGGCGATGGCCTCGCGGACGACGGCACGACTGACGCCGAAGGTTTCGGCGAACACCTTCTCGGTCGGCAGTTGCGAACCCGGCGGATGATCTCCGCGCAGGATGCGGGCTTCAAGCGCCGCTGAAACTTCTTCGCTGAGGCGCGGCGAGCGGTGGATGCGGCTGAGCGTTTCAAGTGGCATAGAAATCAGGTTGTCGGACAATATCGCTCGATATTACGCCGAAGCCTCGACAATGGGAAGCCATATGCCGCAACGGCGGGCACTCAGGCCGAAGCGGCCGCCGCCGCGCATTTCCGCAGCCAGCCGAGGCTCGTTTCGCTTCCCGCCGACGGCACGTACTCGCAGCCGACCCAGCCGGCGTAACCGAGCCGGTCGAGCAGTGCGAACAGGTACGGGTAATTGATTTCGCCGCTGCCCGGCTCGTGCCGGCCGGGGTGGTCGGCGATCTGGATGTGCGCGATGCGCCCGATGCCGGCCTCGATGGTGCGCGCCAGATCGCCCTCCATCACCTGCGCGTGATAGACGTCGTACTGCAGCCACAGGTTCGGCTCGGCAACCGACTCGATCAGCGACAGCGCCTTTCTCGGCGTGTCGAGGTAGAAACCCGGCATGTCGATGCGGCTGTTGATCGGCTCGACGAGCAGACGGATGCCCGCCGCCGCCAGCCGCGGCGCCGCATACCGCAGATTGTCGATCAGGGTCGAATGGATTTCCTGGGGATGCAGGCCCGGCCGGGGAATGCCGGCGAGCGCGTTCACCTGCGTGCACCCCAGTTCGCGCGCATGGTCGATGGCCAGTTCGACGCCCTCGCGGAATTCTGCCTCGCGGCCAGGCAAGGCCGCCAGCCCGCGTTCGCCGGCGGCCCAGTTGCCGGCCGGCAGGTTGAAGAGCACCTGCCGCAAGCCATTCTCGCGCAGCAGGCGGGCCAGTTCGGCGGCCGGATGCGCATAGGGGAACATGTACTCGACGCCCGAAAATCCGGCGCGGGCGGCGCGCTCGAAGCGATCCTCGAAGGGGGCTTCGGTGAACAGGAAGCCGAGGTTGGCACAAAAGCGGGGCATCGCGAATTCCTCCCATATAATCCGCAGCTTTGAGCAGGCTGCCGGCGCTTGTCGCGCCCGCCGTCATCGACCCACCGTTGCCGGATCGTCACTGCCCGGCTTCCGGTGCGCTTCCGGCCCCAGGCCCGGAAGCCCCGGCATTCTGACAGGAAAGAAAAAATGGGCAACCGCCTCTCGAAGATCGTCACCCGCACCGGCGATGCCGGCACCACCGGCCTCGGCGACGGCAGCCGCGTCGGCAAGGACAGCCGGCGCATCGACGCCCTCGGCGAAGTGGACGAACTCAATTCGATGCTCGGCGTGCTGCTCGCCGAGGAACTGCCGGAAGCCGTGCGCGAAGCGCTGCTCGGCATCCAGAACGACCTCTTCGACCTCGGCGGCGAGCTCTGCTGCCCGGGCATGACGCTGGTCAGCGAAGCGCAGGTGCTGCGCCTGGAACAGCAGGTCGAGGACTTCAACGAGCACCTGCCACGGCTGAAGGAATTCATCCTGCCCGGCGGCACCCGCCCGGCGGCACTGGCCCACCTCGCCCGCGCCGTCGCCCGCCGCGCCGAACGCAGCGTCGTCGCGCTCGCCGCGGAGGCTCCGGTCGGCGACGACGTGCGCCGCTACCTGAACCGCCTCTCCGACCTCCTCTTCGTCCTCGGCCGCCACCTCAACGTCGCCGCCGGCCGCGGCGACGTCCTCTGGGTACAACGCAAAAACGCTTGAGCCGGTGCGCCAGCACCGGCGAAGAAGTCCCCTCGGGGGACGCCTGAGCCAGTGCGCGAGCACTGGCGAAGAAGCCCCCTCGGGGGGCGCCGCTCAAATTCCAGAAAGCCCCGCAATGGATAGGTGAGTGCGCCAGCACCGGCGAAGAAGCCCCCTCGGGGAGCACTGCTCAAATTGATGCAGCCCCCGCGGAGGATCTCCGACCGCACCGGCATTCACCAAGCCCCCTCGGGAAACACCTCGGCCCGGCAAGTCCCCCCGCCGGTGGCAAAAACGCCAGGAAACCCGGAAATCCAGCCCCCCCGGAAACAACCGGGAACGAAACTCAGGCGGTGGCTTCGACCAGACGACGTTCGCGCACGCCCTGCGCCAGCGTTTCCAGCACGCCGACGGTCGCCTCCCAGCCGATGCAGGCATCGGTGATGCTCTTGCCGTATTCGAGCGGCTTGTCCGGTGTCAGATCCTGGCGGCCTTCGTGCAGGTGCGATTCGACCATGACGCCGATGATGCGCTCGTCGCCGGCAGCAAGCTGGCCGGCGACGTCCTTGGCCACCTCGACCTGACGCTCGAACTGCTTGCTGCTGTTGGCGTGCGAAAAATCGACCATGACGCGCGCGGCCAGACCGGCGGCGGCGATGTCCCGGCAGCACTGGTCGACGCTCGCCGCGTCGTAGTTCGGCGCCTTGCCGCCGCGCAGGATGACGTGGCAGTCCTCGTTGCCGGCGGTAGACACGATTGCCGAGTGGCCGCCCTTGGTCACCGACAGGAAGTGGTGCGGCGCGCTGGCGGCGCGGATCGCGTCCACCGCGATGCGCACGTTGCCGTCGGTGCCGTTCTTGAAGCCGACCGGGCAGGAGAGGCCTGAGGCCAGCTCGCGATGCACCTGCGATTCGGTGGTGCGCGCGCCGATGGCGCCCCAGGCGATCAGGTCGGCGGTGTACTGCGGCGTGATCGTGTCGAGAAACTCGGTGGCGCAGGGCAGGCCGAGTTCGTTGATTTCCAGCAGCAGGCGACGCGCCACGCGCACGCCCTCGTTGATGCGGAACGAGCCGTCGAGGCGCGGATCGTTGATCAGCCCCTTCCAGCCGACGGTGGTACGCGGCTTCTCGAAATAGACGCGCATGACGATGATCAGGTCGGCGGCGTGGCGCACCATTTCCTTTTCAAGGCGCTGCGCGTACTCCATCGCCGCATTGAAATCGTGGATCGAGCACGGGCCGACGACGACCAGCAGACGGTCATCGGCGCCATGCAGCACGCGGTGGATGGCCTGGCGGGCGTTGTAGGTGGTCTGCGCCGCGCGCGTCGATACCGGATATTCGCGGAACACGTGCGCGGGCGGAATCAGCTCCTTGATTTCCTTGATGCGGACATCGTCCGTGATCGGCTTGCTGTGCGGCGTCATGATGAATCCCGATGAAATATCGTGCGTT
>JAVFAT010000164.1:0-4639 GCA_034002385.1 Azospira sp.
ACCCGAATTTCTGGCCATCGAGATCCGTCAGCTTGCGGATGCCCGAATCCTAGCGGGCCACCAACAACATCGAGGACTGCTGCACCATCTGCCCGATATGTATCAGCGGCAGCCCCTGATCGCGGCGCTGCAGGGCGGTGGTCAGCCACAGGGTCGCAAAATCGGCACGACCTTCCTGCAGGTATTCGGCCGGACTGCGACCCGGCCCACCATCGATGATCGTCAGGTCGATACCGTGCTTGAGATAAATCCCTTTTTCGACGGCCATGTAATAGCCGGCAAACTGCGCCTGCGGAACCCACAGCAGACTCAGGCTGGCCTTTTTAGGCAGTTCTTCAGCCGCGCCTGCTGCCCAGTGGAACAGCAGGAAAAAACATGCAAGCCAGCGCTTCATCGATTCAGGGTCAGGCAGACGATATTGCGCCCGCTCTCGCGATAACAATGCAGTTCATCCACCGCTTGCCGCACGATGAACCAACCGAGGCCACCGATTTTCCGCGACTCCAGATCCGCCTCCAGATCGGGCGCAGCCACGGTGGAGGCATCGAACGGCTGACCTTCATCGACGATCCGCACGAGCAGTCGCCCGCCGTCGCTTTGACAACTCAAGTCCACCGGCCCCGGCCCCTGCGGATAGGCATAGTGGCAAATGTTGACAAAAATCTCTTCCAGAGCGACCGAAAGCAGGCGGGTGCGCCGCGGGTCGAGTCCGAACTGCGTCGCACAATCGGTCAGAAATTCCTGCAAGACCTCAAGATGCTCAAGTTCTGCCGGCCGTGAAATGGACCCCAACAAAACGCTTTCAGATCGGGATGTCATTTCACAGCGCGGCGAGCGCATCCTCCACCGAAGGATGAATCGCCAGAATGGAACTGAATCCGGTCATCTCCAGGACATCCCGTACCCCTTCCTGCAGATTGGCAAATACGGCCGCACCACCTTTCGGCTTGAGCTGTTTCGCCGTCGACAGCAGAACGCGCAGGCCGGCGCTACTGATGTAGCTCAATTCAGCAAAGTCGACCACCAAGTGGATTTTCCCGTCAGCGATGAGCTGGGCCACCGATTTTTCGTATTCGGACGCTGACAGCGCATCCAGCTTGCCTGAGACCGAAACAATCCACGCGTTGCCGGATGCCGTTACTTGAATTTCCATGGTCACCTCAATTTTTCACTTTCCAAGCTGCCGGCATTATGCCGCTAATTCTTGCTCATGCCGACACTTGATGCAGTCGCTCAGAAACCGCTGCGCTGCGGCAAAGTGTACCTGTTCTCCTCGAAGACGAAATTTCGGGAGAAGCTCAAAATGAAAAAAGCCGCTTTCGCGGCTTCTCTCAATCGTACTAACTGACTGATTTTATTTGGTCGGGGCGGCGGGATTCGAACTCGCGACCCCTTGCACCCCATGCAAGTGCGCTACCAGGCTGCGCTACGCCCCGACACGAGGCGCGGAGTATAACCGAAAGCGTTCGGCGACTCAAACGTGCGCGGTATCGATACGCAACATTTCGATGACTTCGGCAAGTTCGCCGCGCAACTGCTCGGGCGAAAGCACCGGTGCAGCCGCCGGCCCCCTGCCACCACCTTCGTCGAGGCGGTTGCGCGCCCCGCTGATGGTGAAACCCTGGCTGTAGAGGAGTTCGCGGATGCGACGCACGAGCAGCACTTCGTGGTGCTGGTAATAGCGCCGGTTGCCGCGCCGCTTGACCGGCTTCAACTGCGTGAATTCCTGCTCCCAGTAACGCAGCACGTGCGGCTTGACGCCGCACAACTCGCTCACTTCGCCGATGGTGAAGTAGCGTTTTGCCGGAATCGGGGGCAAGGCTTCGCTGCTGACGTCTTTAGGATTCGGTTCCACGGTAGAACAGCTCCACCTCGGACTTCAGTTTCTGGCTGGCGTGAAAGGTGACGACGCGGCGAGCGGTAATGGGAATTTCCTCGCCGGTCTTGGGGTTGCGGCCGGGACGCTGCGGCTTGTCGCGCAGCTGAAAATTTCCGAAGCCGGAAAGCTTGACGCCATCGCCGCTTTCGAGGGCATTGCGCACTTCCTCGAAGAAAGCTTCGACCATGTCCTTGGCTTCACGCTTGTTCAAACCGACTTTTTCAAACAACAGATCGGCGAGCTCCGCCTTGGTCAGCGTCATCGTTCTTCCTCTTCAGACACGGCGTTGCGCCTTGAAGGCATTTTGCAGATAAGCCACCAGATGTTGCATCGCGGCATCCACTTCCGCGTCTTGCAAAGTCCTTTGAGTATCTTGCATAACTATACGAAAAGCAAGACTTTTTTGCCCTTCAGGGACGCCTTTGCCTGTATAGACATCGAATAATTCAATACCCTGGACAAGCGCCGGCGCCTGAGTCGAAAGGCCATCGAGGAGCGTCTGCAGTTCGAGCGTCTGATCGACCGTGACGGCCAGGTCGCGGACCACCGGCGGCAGGCGCGACACTTCGGCGTATTTCGGCAGCTCGGCGCCTTTCAGCGCGTCGAGATCAAGTTCGAAGACCACCGGCGGCTGCGGCAGGTCGTACTTCTGCACCCACTGCGGATGCAGTTCGCCGACGACGCCGACGGCCCGGCCATCGAGCACGATGCGCGCGGCGCGACCGGGATGCAGCGCCGGATGCGTGGTTTTCTCGAAACGGACCCGACGCGGCGCGAGCAGCGCCTCAATGTCCCCCTTGACGTCGAAGAAATCGACATTGCGCGCCGGCACGCCCCACTGCTCGGGCAGCGCACTGCCACAGGCAAGGCCGGAGAGGCGCCAGGGCTGGTCGAAGCCGGCCACCGGACCGCCATTTGCGTCGCGCAGGAAGCAGCGGCCGGTCTCGAACACGCGCACGCGGTTCTGCCTGCGCTTGAGGTTGGTGACGAGGTTGGCGACCAGTCCGCCGAACAGCGTCGAGCGCATCACGCTCATCTGGCTGGCAATCGGATTGGCCAGGCGAATCGGGTCGGCATTGCCGGCAAAATCGGCCTCCCAGGCCTCCTCGACGAAGGCGAAGTTCACCACTTCCTGATAGCCGGCGTCGGCCAGTATCTGGCGGATGCGCGACAGCGGCCGCGCCGACTCGGTCTGCGGCAGCATGGCCAGCGCGCCTTGCGGCGCCGGCGCCGGAATGTTGTCGTAGCCATGCAGACGAGCGATTTCCTCGATCAGGTCTTCCTCGATCTCGATGTCGAAGCGGTACGAGGGCGGCGTAACGAGGAAGTCCTCCGAACCTTCGCCTGTGCGCGTGAAGGGCAGCGCCAGACGGTCGAACAGGCTGGCGATCTCTTCGCCGCTGAAGTCGACGCCGAGCACCCTGGCGACACGGGCGACGCGCAGACGCACCGGCTGTCTCGCCGGCAGCCCGGCACGGGCCTCGGTCAGCGGACCGGCCTGACCGCCGCAGACATCGAGGATCAACTGCGTCGCGCGCTCGATGGCGGCACGCGTGGCGCCGAAATCGACGCCGCGCTCGAAACGGTGCGAGGCATCCGACGAAAAACCGTAGCGACGGGCGCGGCCGGCAATGGCGGCAGGCGCGAAGAAGGCCGATTCGAGGAAGAGCTCCGTCGTTTCCAGCGTGATGCCGCTCTCCTCGCCGCCCATGATGCCAGCCATGGCCAGCGGTTTTTCATCGTCGGCGATCATCAGCACGTCGGCATCGACCGGGATGGTCTGCTCGTTCAGGAGCAGCAGCTGCTCGCCCGGCTTCGCCATGCGCGCGTGAATGGCGCCGGACAGCTTCGCGTTGTCGAAGGCGTGCAGCGGTTGCCCGAGTTCGAGCATGACGTAGTTGGTGATGTCGACCAGCGCCGAGATGGCGCGCACACCGGAGCGTTCGATGCGGCGCTTCATCCATTCCGGCGTCGGCGCCTTGGCATTCACGCCGCTGATGATGCGACCGCAGTAGCGCGGGCAGGCCGTCGGCGCATCGAGCACGATCTCGCGTGCGGCGCTGCCGGTAACCGGCGTTTCGGGAATCTCGACGTATTTCGCCGGCGCGCCGGTGAGCGCCGCGACCTCGCGCGCAACGCCGGTCAACGACAGGCAGTCGGCACGGTTCGGCGTCAGTTTCAGCGTCAGCAGGCGGTCATCCAGATCGAGGTAGGTGCGAATGCTCTCGCCAACCGGGGCGTCGGCCGGCAGCACGAGCAGGCCGGAAGCATCCTCGGCGATGCCGAGTTCCTTGGCCGAGCAGAGCATCCCCGAAGATTCGACGCCGCGCACCTTGGCGACCTTGATCGTGAAATCGCCGGGCAGCTTCGCGCCGGGCAGCGCGCACGGCACCTTCATGCCGGCAGCGACGTTCGGCGCGCCGCAGACGATCTGCTGCGGCGCAGCGCCGCCAATATCGACCTTGCAGACGTTGAGGCGGTCGGCGTCGGGATGCTTCGTCACTTCGAGCACCTGCGCAACGATGACGCCGTCGAAGGCCGGAGCGACGGTTTCCTCTTCCTCGACTTCGAGGCCGGCCATGGTCAGGAGGTGCGAGAGTTCATCGCCCGAGAGCTTCGGGTCGACAAAGGTACGCAGCCAGGATTCGGAGAATTTCATGATTCGCTATCCACTATCCAATCAGACGCATCAAATGCATCAAACGAACTGGCGCAGGAAGCGCAGATCGCCGTCGAAAAAGAGACGCAGGTCGTTTACGC